>JAKLLI010000293.1 GCA_023150195.1 Azonexus sp. | reverse complement strand
CCCCCAACTTGGAAGCGGCCTGGGCATAAAGATCAATCTGGTTGATCTCCTTGGCAACCTTCAGGTAATCCGGGTGGCTCTTCAGCAAGCCCCAACGCTTGTGCTGGGTCAGGAACCACATGCCATCAGACAGATAGGGGTAGTTCACCGCACCATCGTTGAAGAACTTCATGTGGTTGGGATCATCCCAGGTCTTGCCCAATCCATTTTGATAGCGACCCAGAATGCGCTGATTAATGGCGTCAACGCTCGTGTTGATGTAAGCCTTCTGGGCAACCACTTCAGCCATTTTCATCTTGTTGCTGATGGAGGCATCAATCCAGCGACTGGCTTCCAAAACCGCCATGATCACGGCGCGACAGGTATTCGGGTTCTGTTTCACGAAATCGGCTGTCGTACCCAGAATTTTCTCCGGGTGATCCTTCCAGACATCCTGAGTCGTGGCGGCAGTGATACCGATGCCATCCATAATCGCCCGGTGATTCCAGGGCTCGCCAACGCAGAAACCATCCATGTTGCCAACGCGCATGTTGGCAACCATTTGCGGCGGGGGCACCACGATGGCTTTAACGTCCTTCATCGGGTTAATGCCACCCGAGGCGAGCCAGTAATAAAGCCACATTGCGTGCGTACCGGTGGGGAAGGTCTGAGCAAAGGTATATTCGCGCGGTTCCTTCTTCATCAGCGCAGCCAGACTACCGACATCGGTCGCCCCTTTGTCAGCGAGTGCCTTGGAGAGCGTGAGCGCCTGGCCGTTGTTGTTGATCGTCATCAGGTTCGCCATGGCCTTTTGCGGGCCACCTACCCCCAAATGCACGCCGTAAATCAGGCCGTAGAGTACGTGCGCCATGTCGAGCTCGCCATTGACCAGCTTGTCACGAACGCCAGCCCAGGAAGCCTCCTTGGTCGGAATGATCTTGATGCCATATTTTTCATCGAACTTGTTGACCGCAGCCATCACGACAGAAGCGCAATCCGTCAGCGGGATGAAGCCGATGCGGACTTCCTTCTTTTCCGGAGCATCAGAACCTGCGGCCCAAGCTGCGCTGCGCACCCCCGGGGGCACCATGGACATCAGCGAAGCGCCCAACGCGGCAGTCACGAAATCGCGACGTTTTTTGGAGGTCGGTGCTTCAACGTTTGGCTTGATATCTTCCATTGCAATTCTCCTGATGAAGAAAAAAAAGGCGCCTCACCCAGGCCGCATCAGCGCAGCCCGAATGGACGCCATTGTCCGCAAAACCGTTCGGTCGGTTAGCACGCAATCCTCATTGATTGCGACACGCGAGAAGTATTGCAATAGCCGTGCCAGAAACAATAATTTCAATTAACCCACTGTTTAATTTGAATTTTAATCAACACAACAAATGCCATCAGTCATCATCCACCCAACACCGGATGCACTGCTGCGGTGCAACAAGGGCGACATGCCGCACAAGCAAAGGGAATTCAAGGACAACACGACTTTATTCCGTTCTGCAACGCAAAGAAAAAGGGCGCCTTAGCGCCCTCGAACAATTGTTCACTGCAAACCCGATATCAGCTTGCTAGCCTCGCCTTGCGCAAGGCCACTGCCGCCATGGCCTGCACCACCTCAGGACTTTCGCCTACCGCCTCGGCGAGGGAAAACCGGGCTTCCGGCCAGGTCGACCGCAGCTGTTCAATCAGGGCAGGCAAATCCCGCTTGAGATGGCCGCCTTGGGCAATAAACATGGGCAGCACCAAAAAATCACGGCTGCCAGCATCAATCAGCCTGGCGACGCAGGCGGGCAGATCCGGCGACATGAATTCGAGAAATGCCAACTCAACCGGCACATCGGGAGCGCGCAAGGCGATGGTCTCTTGTACACGCCGCAGGGGTGACGCCCATTCAGGGTCGCGTGCACCATGGGCAAACAGAATGATGGAAGTGCTCATAATCGATGGCCGCCAAGAGGAAAGATATGCTGATGCGCCGACTGGCCGCCGTCAAGCACGCACCAAGCGTTCATAGCGACCGGTCACGCCATCCATGACTTCCAGAATGCGTTCGCTGGTTGTCGCCACGTTGCGTAAGGCCTGCTCCCGCACTTGCCGTGCACCATTCAGGGCCTGATCGAAAAACAGCCATTGCATGCTCGCCAATTGCAGATCCTGGCGAATTTCCGGCGTATTTTCCGGTGCCTTGGTCAGGAGGTCGAGGGCAGCAACAAACTCCTGATAGGCTTTGCTCAACTCCGCATTTAAGGGCTCACTACGAATGCCAGCTTCGCGCAGGAAATAACATTTCGCCAGACGCTGCGACAACATCCGCTGGCGACCACTCACATTCACCAGTCGCCCGGCTGGATTGGCCGATTGCTTTTCGTACAAGCCGCTCAGGGCATGTGCCGCGACCAGCGTGCGTTCAGATTCCGCCATCAAACCGGGCAAATTGGCCGCCGCCGGGGATTTTTTCAAAATGGTGCGATAGGACTGCCACGCCGCTTCCAGCGTATCCAGCGCACCGCGAATCTCCGGCGTCGGCTGCAAGGTGCGCAATTCGGACAACTGAGTTTCAAACAGTTGCCCGGATTGATCCTGCAACTGGAGCGCGAAACTGGGATTGACCTCCAGCAAACGCATGACATACGCCTTGGCCATCCGCTGCGACAGCATCCGCTGGCGACCGGCCTTGTTGATGGCACTGCCAATGCTGATTCCGGCATCGGCACGCACCTGACCAACCCCCAATAGCCCGGTCAACACCATGCCGTGCAAGAAACGTCTGCGCTCCATTCCATTCTCTCCGTTTACAACGAGAGATAGACTGTACCGTTTTCGACCTTCACGGAAAAGTGGGAGCAGCTGCCGACATCCGGCGCTACGGCCTGGCCATCCTCCAGACCGATGTTCCAGGCATGCAAGGGGCAGGTCACCCGCTTGCCATGGACGATCCCTTGCGACAAGGGGCCGTTCTTGTGCGGACACTTGTCGTGCAAGGCAAAGACCTCATCCTCGGCGGTTCTGAAGATGGCGATATCGCCACCGGAAACGCGCTGTACAACGCGTG
>JAKLLI010000292.1 GCA_023150195.1 Azonexus sp. | reverse complement strand
CAAACGCATCATCGCCAGGGTGGTTACGACCCCCTTGCTGGGAACCCAAGGCGAGGACCGGAAGCAGGTTGCGGTGCTGGCGCGTGAGGCTATTTCAGCAGGGGCTGGGCTTCCCCGGGTGAGCACGCCACCTGAAACAGCTGGCGATCTTCCAGCCGCAGCGCACTGAGTTGTCCACCCCACAGGCAACCGGTATCCAGCGCCAGCAGGTTGGGCGTGAGTTTGAGGCCGAGTGCCGACCAGTGTCCGGCGACGATCACCTGATTTGCACTCTTGCGCCCCGGTACCTCGAACCACGGTAAGTGACCGGCAGGTGCCTTGACCAGTTCGCCCTTGGTCTTGAATTCCATGATCCCGTCCAGGGTGCAGAAGCGCATGCGGGTCATGGCATTGACGATGACCCGCAGCCGCTGCCAGCCACTTAAATCATCTGACCAGCCCGCCGGTTCGCTGCCCCAGAGGTTCATCACGAATTCGCGGTACTGCGGCCCTTGCAGCGCGGCTTCTACTTCACGTGCCAATTCGCGCGCCTGCTGGATGGTCCATTGCGGCAGCAGTCCGGCATGCACCAGGCAGTAGTCGCCCTCGGTATGGCAAAGCGGCTGGTGGCGCAACCAGTGCAGCAACTCGCCACAGTCGGGGGCATCGAAGATGGCTTGCAGCGTATCGTCCTTGCCCCGAAATTTGGCGCCGCCCTCAGCCACCATCAACAAATAGAGGTCGTGATTGCCGAGTACGGTCAACGCCGAATTTCCCAAGGATTTCAGCAGACGCAGCGTTTCCAGCGATTTGGGGCCGCGATTCACCAAGTCGCCGACCAGCCACAGGCGGTCGCGAGCCGGGTTAAACGCACAGCGTTCCAGCAGTCGGCACAGGGAGTCATAGCACCCCTGGATGTCGCCAATCGCAAAAGTCGCCATGATCTACGGTCGACCGGAGAGAACGGCAAAAAATCTCATTCCACGGTCACGGACTTCGCCAGATTACGTGGCTTGTCGACGTCGGTGCCTTTGACCAGCGCTGCGTGATAAGACAGCAGTTGCAAGGGAATGACATGCAGGATGGGCGACAGCTGACCGTAGTGTTCTGGCAGACGCAGGATGTGTACGCCGTCCGTTTCCGGGATCTCGGAATCGCCGTCGGCGAACACGTACAACTCGCCGCCACGTGCCTGGACTTCCTTGAGATTGGACTTGAGTTTGTCGATCAGCTCGTCGTTGGGAGCCACGGAAATGACCGGCATGTTGGCGTCAACCAGGGCCAGCGGGCCGTGCTTGAGCTCGCCGGCCGGATAGGCTTCGGCATGGATGTATGAAATTTCCTTGAGCTTGAGCGCGCCTTCCATGGCGATCGGATAGTGACGGCCACGACCGAGGAAGAGCGCGTGTTGCTTGTCGGCAAAGCGCTTGGCCCAGGTCTCGATTGCCGGTTCCAGTTCCAGCACTTTGTGCACGGCCACCGGCAGGTGGCGCATCTGATCGATATAGGTACTTTCCTGCTCGGCACTCAGACGACCGCGGACCTTGGCCACCACCAGCGTCAATACGAAGAGTGCAGCCAATTGGGTGGTAAACGCCTTGGTCGAAGCGACACCGATTTCCGGGCCGGCGCGGGTGATGAAGCGTAGCGCACACTCACGCACAATCGCCGATTCGGGCACGTTGCAGATGGCCAGGGTGTTGAGCTGACCCAGGGCCTTGGCGTGGCGCAGCGCCGCCAGCGTATCGGCGGTTTCCCCGGATTGGGAGATGGCGACAATGAGCTGGCGCGGGTTGGCAACCGAGGTGCGATAGCGGTACTCGCTGGCGATTTCCACCGTGCAGGGAATGCCGGCGATGGCCTCCAGCCAGTAGCGGGCAGCGAAACCGGAATGGCTGCTGGTGCCGCAGGCGAGAATCAGGATATGGTCGATATCGGCGAGCAAATTGCCGGCTTCGGCGCCGAAAATGCCGGGTTGAATGGATTTGCTGCCGCCGATGATTTCCAGTGTGTTGGCGAGGGCTTCCGGCTGTTCAAAAATTTCCTTCTGCATGAAATGGCGGAAGTTGCCCAGTTCCACGGCGGCGGCGGAGAGTTGCGACACGTTCACCGGGCGTTCGACCGGGCTGCCATCGAGGCGGGCAATGCGCACGCTGCTGGCGGTCAACTCGGCGATATCTCCATTTTCCAGATAGACCATGTTGCGCGTGACCTGCAGCAAGGCAGATGCATCTGAAGCCGCATAGTTGCCGGTATCGGAAACCCCGAGGAGTAACGGTGAGCCTTCGCGCGAGACGACAATCTTGCCCGGCTGGCGCTGGTCGATGACGGCAATGGCGTAGGCACCGACCAGGCGCTGGCAAGCGAGGCGGACGGCGGTCATCAGGTCGGGTTCGGTCTTGAGCAGGCTTTCGACCAGATGCGCGATGCTTTCCGTGTCGGTATCCGAGGTGAACACATAACCCTGTGCGGTCAGTTCGCTGCGCAGGCTCTCGTAACTTGGCACCCCGTGCGTGGCCCAGCGGGTATGGGCGATGCCGGTGGGCGAGGCGGTGTTGGCGGATCCGGTTTCCAGTTCGGCAACGCGTCCGACTGCGCGCACGCGTTCAATCGCCGACGGGCCGACAACGGCAATACCAGCCGAGTCATAGCCCCGATATTCCAGTTTTTTCAACCCTTCGATCAAGACGGGAACGATGTTGTTGCCGGCTGCTGCCGCGACGATGCCGCACATGGTGAGCTTCCTTAAAGGGCGTAGTAGTCACGATACCAGGCGATGAAGCGATCAACGCCGGCCTGGATGGGGGTGGCCGGCGCAAAGCCGACCCATTGATCGAGTAGCGAGGTGTCGGCATAGGTGGCCGGGACATCGCCATCCTGCATGGGCAGGAAAATCTTTTCGGCGGTCTTGCCGATCGCCTGTTCGAGCGCACCGATGAAATCCATCAGCGGCACCGGGTCGCTGTTGCCGATGTTGAATACGCGGTAAGGCACGTTGCTGCTCGCCGGATCGGCGGAAATCGGGTCGTAGGCCGGGTCGACCGTGGCATCGCGATCCAGCGCGCGGATCACGCCTTCAACGATGTCGTCGATGTAGGTGAAGTCGCGCTGCATGTTCCCGTGGTTGAAGACCTTGATCGGCCGGTCATGGAGGATGGCATCGGCGAACAGGAAGGGGGCCATGTCCGGACGACCCCAGGGGCCATACACGGTAAAGAAGCGCAGGCCGGTGGTTGGCAGTTGATAGAGATGGCTGTAGCTGTGTGCCATCAACTCGTTGGCCTTCTTGGTGGCGGCGTAGAGGCTGACCGGATGATCGACGCTGTCGTGTTCCGAAAACGGCATTTTCCGGTTGCCGCCATAGACGCTGGAACTGGAGGCGTAAACCAGATGGCGCACGCCGTTGTGGCGGCAGCCTTCCAGAATGTTCACGAAACCGAGCAGGTTGCTGTCGGCGTAGGCTCGCGGGTTTTGCAGCGAGTAGCGCACGCCGGCCTGTGCGGCCAGATTGACGGCCTTGTCGAAGCCCTCTTCGGCAAACAGGCGATCCATGCCGTCGCGATCCGCCAGATCCAGCGCCTTGAAGCGAAAACCGGGGTGATCGGTGAGCGTCTTCAGTCGGTCCTGCTTCAGCGATACCGCGTAGTAATCATTGAGATTGTCGATGCCGACAACCTCGTCTCCGCGCGCTAACAGGCGTTGCGCGGTGTACATGCCGATGAAGCCGGCGGCGCCGGTAACGAGAATTTTCATGAGCGCAGGCAGAAAAGTGAAGTCAGGATTTTACCGGAGTCGATGAGGCCTTTTGCCGCTCGAACATCTTGGCGTATTTCAAAAAGCTGTTGAAACAACCGATCGCAATATGGATCAGCCCGGGCAGACCATCGCGGAAGCCCTGACGAATCAGGTAGAACTTGATAAAGCGCACCAGCGGGCTGAAGGCAATGCGTCCCGGACTGCTGCGTTTGCCGGCAGCGATAGCCATCTCGGCGGCCAGCGTGGTGTAGCGATTCTGCTTGCTCAGGTAGCTGGCCAGCGATTCCGCAGAATCGTGCAGCAGGTCGCCGTCGAGCTGCGCAACCGGGCCATCGGCCAGGACTTTTTCGTGTACCGCATCGTCAGACCAGCGGGCGTGGCGGCGATCGAAGAGCCGCAGCGACCAGTCCGGGTAGCCTTCGCCAAATTTCAGATAGCGCCCCAGAAAGCGGTTGCAGCGGGGGAATCGGTAGGCTGCGGTCGACGGCGCGCTCAAGGCATTTTCGATACTGCGCCGCAGTTCAGCGCTGACCCGCTCGTCGGCATCCAGACAAAGCACCCAGTCATGGCGGGCGGCATCGACGGCATATTGTTTTTGGGGGCCGAAGCCCAGCCAGGCTTGCTGGAGAACGCGTGCCCCCTTCGCTTCGGCCAGGGCTTGTGTGCCATCCGTGCTACCGGAATCCACCACGACAATCTCATCGGCAAACGCCACGCTGTCCAGGCAGGCGGCCAGTTGCGATGCCGCGTTCAGCGTGATGATGGCGACGGAGAGCGGTTGGCGCGTAGGGGGCATTTATAATGGCGGCTTCCGAAAATCGCCATTTTATCCGCCGATGCGCATTCTGCTCGTGAAAACTTCCTCGCTCGGCGATGTTATTCATAACTTGCCGGTGGTCAGCGATATCCTGCGTCACTATCCGTCGGCGCAGATCGATTGGTGCGTCGAGCAGAGTTTTGCCGCGATTCCGGCCCTGCATCCCGGGGTGGGGCGCATCATGCCGGTGGCACTGCGGCGCTGGCGCAAGGCGCTGTTTCAATGGGCGACCTGGCGAGAAATCGGCCATTTTCGGCGGCAGATGGCCCAGCAATCCTACGATGCGGTGATTGATACCCAAGGTCTGCTCAAGAGCGCTGTTTTTGCCCGTCAGGCGCGGGGTCCAAAATCCGGCTATGACGCCGCATCCGCCCAGGAGCCGCTGGCATCGCGACTGTATGACCGGGTATTCGCCATCGCCCGTCAGCAGCACGCGGTCCAGCGCAATCGACAACTCGCCGCTGCCGCCCTGGGCTACGTCGCGGAAGGCGAGCCGGATTACGGGATTGCTGCCGCAGCAGCGGATTTTCCCTGGCTGCCGGAAAAGCCCTGTGTGGTGCTGTTGACCGCAACCAGCCGCGACGACAAGTTGTGGCCTGAAGACCACTGGGTCGCCTTGGGCGAGCAACTGGCCGCCGCTGGGTATGCGGCCTTGCTGCCTGCGGGGAATCAGATTGAACGCGCACGCGCCAGCCGATTGGCAGCGCAGATTCCCGGTGCCGTGGTGGTGCCCCCATTGAGCCTGCCGGAACTGGCTGCGCTGCTGGCAGCCAGCCGCGCGACTGTCGGGGTGGATACCGGCCTGAGTCATCTGGCGGTCGCCCTTGGGGTGCCGACCATTGCTTTGTATACCGCGACCGACCCGGGCCTGACCGGCGTGCTCGGGCGCGGCTTCTGGCGCAATCTGGGGGGCAAGGCGCAAACGCCCTCGGTGAATGCGGTCATGGCCGCGCTGG
>JAKLLI010000291.1 GCA_023150195.1 Azonexus sp. | reverse complement strand
ACGATGTGGGCCGGATCGAAGCCGATCATGTAGCAATCGACCCCCGCCGGCTGGCGGCTGTATTCCCAGGTCGCGGTACCGTCGTCGTTCCAGTGGATGAAGCCGGGCTCACCCATGCGGGCGCGCACTTCCGCCTGGGTGGAGACGCCGGGTTTGATTTCGGGCAGGTTGACGATGTCACAGGCAGGCAGCAGGGCCGATGCGACGGCCGCGACGGCGGCGGTAATCCAGCCAGTGGTTTTCATGGTGTCTCCCGGGAAAGTAGCGGGGAAAGTTTACGCTTTCCTCGTGCCGTCTGGATAATATCGGTTCATTCCAATTTTCCCATACGCCCATGCAGCATCTTGATCCCCTTGCCGCCCACACCTTCCTGCAACAGACGCCGGAAGCCGTGCTGATCGATTGCCGTACCGAAATCGAACATATGTATGTCGGGCATCCGGTGGGGGCCGAGCATGTGGCCTGGCAGGAGGCGCCGGATTGGGAAATCGATCCCGAGTTTGCTGCCCGGGTGAAGCGGGTGGTCAAAGGCGACGTCCATCGACCGGTGCTGCTGATCTGCCGCAGTGGCCATCGTTCCCTGCATGCGGCGGATGCGCTGGAAAATGCCGGCTTCACGCAGGTTATCAACGTCGTTGAAGGCTTTGAGGGACCGCTCGACGACGACTTTCATCGTGGCACGCAGGGCGGCTGGCGTTTCCGCGGTCTACCCTGGCAACAGTCGTAATTTGCGGTGGGCCAGCGCGGCCAGCAGGCCAGCGCTCATCAGCAGGACCATGCCGCCAGCCAGGGTGCGTGTGGAGTCCCAGAGTAGCGGGGCAATCACGGCGGCCGACAAGCCGTTGAACCCGGACTGGAAAAAGGTTTGGCAGGACGCTGCCAGCCCCCGTTGCGCCGGGAAAGGGTCGAGGGCAAACAGCGTCAGGCTGGGCATCGCGATTGACATGCCGATGGTGTAGACAAAAAGTGGTAACACACTCCAGGGCAAACCGGGGGGCAGGCTCAGGCTGATGGTCAGGTTGAGCAGGGCAGCGGTGCTCATGACCCCGTAGCCCAGCGCCACGGCAAATCCCGCTGAGCGCCGTCCTGCAAGCCGTCCGGACACCCAGGAACCGCACAGCAAGCCGCTCATCGCCGGCCCAAACAGCCAGAGGAAGGCGGTTTCCGGTAGCCCCAGATGATGCATCAGGAAGACCGGGGCGGAGAGCACGTAGATAAAGAAGCCGGAAAAGTTGAGTGAGAGCGCTGCGCAGGCGAGTAAAAAACGGGGCGAGCTGAGGACCTGCCAGTAGGTACGGCCCAGATAAGCAGGTTTCAGGCTTTGGCGCTTTTCGGGCACCAGTGTCTCCGGCAGTTGTTTGAAGCAGGCGAACCACAGGCCGGCGGTCGACACCACCAGAAAGGCAAAAATCGAGCGCCAGCCGAAGGCCTGTTGCAGCCACCCGCCAATGACTGGGGCAATGGCCGGCGCCAGCGCGAACATCATGGTGATCTGCGACATCAGGCGCTGTGCCGCCGGGCCATCGAACAGGTCGCGCACAATGGCCCGGCTGATCACGATGCCGGCGCCGGCAGTCATGCCCTGCAGGGCGCGCCAGAACCACAGTTGCTGAATCGTTTGGGCAAACAGGCAACCGGCAGATGCCAGGCCAAACAGTAGCAGTGCCCACAAAATGACACGGCGGCGGCCGAAGCAATCGGCAATCGCCCCGTGCCACAGTGTCATCGCGGCAAAGGCGAACAGGTAGGCAGAAAGCGTTTGCTGGACTTGAATGGGGGTGGCGTGCAGCTTTTCCGCAATATCCGGGAAAGACGGCAGGTAGGTGTCGATGGAAAACGGCCCGAGCGCCGACAGACTGGCCAGCAGCAGGGCAATGCCCCGGGTGTCGCGGGCTTGGGGGTCAGTCACGGGCAAAACGCCGGTACTGGATGGCTTCGGCAATATGGGCGGCGCCGATTTGCTCACAGGCACCGAGATCGGCGATGGTGCGTGCTACCTTGAGCACGCGATGCCAGGCACGGGCGGAAAGCCCCAGTTGCCGGCTGGCTTGTTCGAGCAGGCGCAGACCACCGGCATCGGGGGCACAATACTGATCGACGCTGGCTGGGGGGAGCTGGGCATTGCTGCTGCCCTGGCGATCCTGTTGCCGCTCCCAGGCCGCGGCGACGCGCGCCCTGACGGTCGCCGAATTTTCCCCGTCCGGCGCTTGTGCCAAGGCTTCGCCGGGCACGGCTGGCACCTCGATCACGAGATCGATACGGTCGACGAAGGGGCCGGAGAGTTTTCCGCGATAGCGTGCCACTTGTTCTGGCGAACAGCGGCAGCGGGCTTCGCCGTGGTAGCCACAGGGACAGGGATTCATCGCGGCAATCAGCTGAAACGCCGCTGGAAATTCCGCATGTCGGGCGGCGCGTGCAATATGAACACGACCGGTTTCCAGCGGTTCGCGCAAGGTTTCCAGCACTTTGCGATCGAACTCCGGCAACTCGTCGAGAAACAGAATGCCTTGATGTGCAAGGCTGATTTCCCCGGGCCGCGGGGGATTGCCGCCGCCAACCAGCGCGACTGCCGAAGCGGTATGGTGAGGGCTGCGAAAGACGCGCTGGCCATAGCGGGCCGGCTGAAATTGACCAACCAGCGACAGAATGGCGGCGCTGGCCCGGGCTGCGTCGTCGCTGAGCGGCGGCATCAGGCCGGGCAGGCGGGTGGCAAGCATGGATTTACCCGAGCCGGGCGGCCCGAGCATGAGCAGCGAATGCTGCCCGGCCGCGGCGATTTCCAGCGCACGCTTGGCTTGCGCCTGCCCACGGACTTCGCTCAGGTCGGGCAGTTTTTCCATCGGTAAGGTGTTGACCGCAGGCGGTGCCAACAAGGACTCGTGCTGGCAAAGATGGGCGCACACGGCCAGTAAGGAATCGGCCGCGAGAATCCGCGTGACGCCGATCTGCGCCGCCTCGCAGGCACTCGCGTGCGGCAGGATAAAACAGCGTCCGTCATCGGCGGCGTTCAGGGCCATGGCCAGGGCGCCGCGGA
>JAKLLI010000290.1 GCA_023150195.1 Azonexus sp. | reverse complement strand
GCCAAGGGTCGTGCGCTGGGCACCTGGGCCGATGTGGCCGGGCGGATCAAAGTCAATTTCGCCCAACTTTATTACGTGCACCGCAACGAACAACTGACTCGGGAAATTCTCGACCTGATGACCCGCCTGGAGAAAGTCGCCCAGGTGCGCTACGCCGGCGGCCTGGCGGCGCAGCAGGATGTCATCCGCGCCCAGGTCGAGCAGACCAACATGCGCAACGAATTGATTGCGCTGGAGACCGAACAGCACCACCTGCATGCCCGGCTGAACGCCTTGCTGGCCCGCCCAAGCAATGCGTCCTTGCAGGAACCAGCGCAGTTGCGCAAACTGCCGGCTCCCGTGGCGCTGGATTACGCCACGCTGGAAGAGCGCGTGCGAACCCGCAACCCACAACTGTTCGCCGATGAATCGAAAATCAAAGCCGCCGAGAAATCCCGCGACCTGACCTACAAAAACCGCTATCCCGACTTTACGCTGGGGGTCTCCCCCATCCAGTACCAGAGCGCCATCAAGGAATGGGAGTTGATGGTCGAACTGAATATCCCACTGCAACAGTCTTCGCGGCGGGCACAGGAGCGGGAATCGGAATCCATGCTTAATGCCGCGCGCTCGCGCAAGGAAGCCACCACCAACCAAGTCTCTGCCGAACTGGCCGAGGCTCTGGCCGGCATCGAAGCCGCCCGTCGCACGGAAAACCTGCTGACCAACAGCCTACTGCCACAGGCCGAACTGACCTTCAAGGCGGCACTGGCCGGCTACGAGACTGGCAAGGTCGATTTCGCCACCTTGCTCGATGCCCAGCGCCAAATCCGGCAGGCCAGACAAAACCAGCTTAAGGCCCAAGTCGACGCCCAGATGCGTCTGGCCGAAATCGAACGTCTTTTAGGGGAAGATCTATGAACAAGGGTGCAGGACTGACCATCGGCGTTATTGCCGTTGCCGTGGCAGCCGGGAGTGGTTACTGGTTGGGCGGACGTGGCGGCGCTTCCCATGGCGATGCGGCGCCGGTCGCCAGCGCTCCGGCCGAGCCGGCCAAGAAAGAGAAAAAACTGCTTTTCTACCGTAATCCGATGGGGTTGCCCGACACCTCGCCGGTGCCCAAGAAAGACCCGATGGGGATGGATTACATCGCGGTCTATGAGGGAGAGCAGGATGAGGAGCCGGCATCGGCCAACCAAATCAAGATCAGCACCGAGAAGGTGCAGAAACTGGGTGTGAGGACCGAAGTCGCCCAATTGCGCGTCCTTGACAAGGTGGTCCGCGCCGCCGGTCGGATCGAGCCGGACGAGCGTCGCATCTACGCGATTTCCCCCAAGTTCGAGGGCTACGTCGAACGCCTGCACGTCAATGTCACGGGCCAGCCGGTCAGCAAGGGGCAGCCGCTGTTTGAGGTGTATAGCCCGGAACTGGTTTCCGCCCAGCGCGAATACGCGATTGCCGCCCAAGGCGTCGAGTCGCTGAAGGAAGCCGGCGGCCAAGCGCGGGACGGCATGAAGCAACTGGCCGATTCAAGCCTGTTGCGTCTGAAGAACTGGGATATTTCGGAGGAGCAGGTCAAGGCGCTGGCCAAATCCGGCGAAGCACGGCGCACGCTGACTTTCCGCTCACCGGTCGCCGGCATTGTCACCGAAAAGAAAGCCCTGCAGGGCATGCGTTTCATGCCGGGCGAGGCGCTTTATCAGGTGGCCGACCTGTCGGCGGTCTGGGTGGTGGCTGACGTCTTCGAGCAGGACATCGGTCAGGTCAAGACCGGTGCCAAAGCCAAGGTCAGGATCAATGCCTACCCGGACAAAGTGTTCGAAGGGACGATCACCTACGTCTATCCGACCCTGAAGGCCGAGACGCGGACGGTACCCGTGCGAGTCGAACTGCCCAATCCCAGTCAGTTGCTGAAACCGGCCATGTTCGCCCAGGTCGAGTTGCCGGTGGGCGCCAAAGGCCAGGTCGTCACCGTACCGACCTCGGCCGTGATTGACAGCGGCACCCGCCGCATCGTGCTGGTCCAGGCCAAGGAAGGCCGTTTCGAGCCACGCGAGGTTAAATTGGGGCAACGCAGTGACAACCATGTTGAGGTGCTCGAAGGGATCAAGGATGGCGAGCCCGTGGTGGTTGCCGCCAACTTCCTGATTGACGCCGAAAGTAACCTGAAGGCGGCGGTCGGCGGTTTCGGCCATGCCAGCCATGGCAGCCAACCGAAGCCGGAGTCAGCCAAGTCGGCAGCTGTTGGGCATCAGGCCGAGGGCACGGTGGAGGGTTTCGACACCAAGGCAGGTCTGCTGACGCTCAATCACGGGCCGGTCGCCAGCCTCAAATGGCCGGGCATGACCATGGAGTTCCAGGTCGCGACGCCGGCGCTGTTGAGCGGACTCAAACCGGGTGCGACGGTGGCCTTCGAGTTTGTCGAGCGCAAACCCGGTGAATGGGTCGTCACCAGCATCAAACCGATGGCTGGCAAAGTGGCGGCCAATCCCCACGCAGGCCACTGACAGGGGATACCATGCTCGCCAAAATCATCGAATGGTCGGGACGCAACCGCTTCCTCGTCCTCCTGGCTACACTTTTCGTCATTGTCGGCGGTGTCGTTGCGGTCATGAAAACGCCGCTCGACGCCTTGCCTGATCTCTCAGACGTACAGGTCATTGTCTACACCGAATATCCCGGGCAGGCACCGCAAGTAGTTGAGGATCAGGTGACCTATCCGCTGACAACGGCCATGTTGTCGGTACCGAAGTCCAAGGTCGTGCGCGGCTTCTCATTCTTCGGAGCCTCTTTCGTCTACATCATCTTTGAAGACGGTACGGATATTTATTGGGCGCGGTCCCGGGTACTCGAATATCTTAACTTTGCTGCTGGCCGCATGCCCAAGGGCGTCACGCCGCAGATCGGCCCGGACGCCACGGGCGTGGGCTGGGTCTATCAATACGCGCTACTCGCCAAGGACAAGACGCTGGCAGAACTGCGCACGCTGCAGGACTGGTATCTGCGCTACCAACTGACCAAGGCGCATGGCGTCGCCGAAGTGGCTTCGATTGGCGGCTTTGTCCAGACCTACCAGGTCACG
>JAKLLI010000289.1 GCA_023150195.1 Azonexus sp. | reverse complement strand
CATCCCTGCTCCATCGAATAGAGTTTTGAGATGGTGATCGCCAACTTGGCGGCATCAGGCTCCTCCACCCAGTCGAAGCCATGATCAAGGAGAGCCTGCGGACCGAGAATATTTGAACTGAGAATTGCTACCGTGGTATCTGCCATGATGCATCTCCTTGGCGAATTGAAAAAAGAAGGGGCAGTAGCGATCGCTACTACCCCTTTGTTGGCGGCTCCAAGAGCCAGCTAAATGAAATTGTCGATCTTCAGGATCACGACATGCCTTGTCTCGATGTCCGCTTCCCGCAGGCACCGAGAAAAGGCCAACCCGAAGGTTGGCGTTAAGGTGATTCACGAAACACTTGTCATGCTGCCAATCGATAGGGGCGTGGCCCCCAAATGATTGCTTCGTCAGACATGCGTGCAGGCCACATCAGGTCGTCGAGATTGCGACAATCGATGAATGGCCATTCGGCGCCATCTGGGGGCGGCGTCCCGTTGGTCTCACTCAAGATAAAGCTGCATGAGTCGAGGGTGACAAAGTACGCGTCCTCGGCGGTGTAGTAGAAACCTCCATCAAAGTGGACAATTTCTACCAGCAAGCCACTTTGCTTAATCACCAGAAAGTCCCCTACTTCTGCCTCCAGCGGGGTTCCTTCAGGCTGAAGCTTTTCGAGCAGCTTCTTGGCAGGGCCTTTTTCGAACAACGTAGGCGGAACTTCTGAACGCGCTGCCCAGGCCAGCAGTTGGAGCAACAAATCCCGCTGATGGCCATTGATGTGGAGACGCTTCGGATCGTCGTCCAGTTGATTCAACAACGGAACCGCGGCGTCAGTACGATATTTCTCTGGAAGCTGATAATCGTACTTTTTCCACAAGAGCCTCGACTCCCCATCTCGATGCTGTGAAAGAAGGTCTTTCAGCAGCTGGCACGACGTGCCGTCAATTGCAATTCTCACGGTCATCTCCTTGATAAAAAGTGGAGACAACCGTTCCCCAGTGGGGAGCAGTGTCCCCAAGGGGTATTACAAAAGAAACGGGCCAACTTTCGTTGGCCCGCAGGGGGTTAATCCCTTTCGGCGTTAAAACCATCCTCAACAAATCGTGTTAACGGCTTGATCAAAGATCGGCTTTTTATCGGTGACGCTTTAGCGCTTCCGCTTCCTTGCTGGCGTGACGGAAAATTCAACGCTGGTTTTGATGGAGGCGCGCCCGGTGCCAGTGGCACAGAACTCATCCTTTACGGCCCGAATGGCGCCGAACAGAGGGGCGAAGTAAATCCGCGGCCCCTGGGCAGCTGCCGCAGCGAACTCGTGCATCAAATCACGCGGTTTCATTTTTCAATCATCTCCTTCAGGCTCCGCCACGCAGTCACGACCAGATAGGTCATGAAAAGAATGGCGTCAAGCGTCAGGATAGCATGCTCCAAAAAGCTGAGAACAGCTACCGTGTAGGCATCGACTCCTGCCGCGACCAGAGCCTTGACAAGAAACGACAGACCCACGGCCGGCGCACCGATGATTACAAAAAGCGCAGTTCCCACAACAACATGCGCTGCAAAGTGGATGACCGGAGTCATCCAGGACTTCTTTTCTTCTTTCTTTTTTTCTTCAAGCATATTCACTCCTTCTGTTGGTTAAGTTACCCGCAGAAGACGTGAAATGCCCCGGTAGGGGATTGCATCGTCCCCCACGGGCGGTTGGTATAAAGCGAAACCATTACTTCAGCTTCGCCAATGAATCCACGCGCCGCTTCAAACAACGAAGCGCGGTGGTGTAGCAGCGTTTCTGCTGCGAGTCGGCACGATCACTGTAAAGGTCGACCTGCGCCTTGAAGTGATCGATCTCACGCCTGAGACGTGCCTGCTTCTGCTGCCGGTTGTACTCTGTCAGCATCTTTCAGGCCTCCATGCGTTGCGACCAATTGCCACTATCAAGCGCAGACTGTGCGTCTTCAGCGGTAGGCCAGTAGTCTTCGGATTCCCTGGAAAAAGGGAATCCGTCGCTATCAGCCGTACCGATGTAGTACCCAGCAGCCGAGCTCATCACGCGCAGCGGGAATTTCTCCCCACATTGCGATGCGAGTTGCCCAGTCATCATTACGATTACTCCTTTCGTTGACCGGTGCCAAAGATCAACCCGTCAGGGTTGACCCTGGCGGGTTGTTTACCCAGTCCCGACAAGTCGGTACCGGATGGAATCAGCCTCTATCGTTCGGCTGCAGACGTTGATCGCTCACGCGATAAACCTTGAATTTCCTGAGCAGCCTGTCTCTCAAGGACGCTCAGGAAAGACCTCTCCCAAAGGAAAAGGTCGTGAAGCTCAGTCGCCATTCAACAGCGACATCGAGCGGGCCCGTCCGGGGGTGAATCGCCCTGACCACTCGAAGCCTTGATCTCGGGTGGCCTGACGGATTCGCTGCTTGAAGGACTCGTCGCTGACCTCCTTGTGGAGATCGCAGTGAGCAGTTTCGACAGCCAGGAGAAACTGGATGTCGGCAACTGCGTCCTGCAGCAAGGCCTGAAGCTTGCGGCGATTGGCGATCTGGCGCCCGATGATGGTCGCGCAAACCGCGGCGATCAGCGCAGCAAACACCGCTCCCACCGCCTGGATGACTGCCGCTTGCACGGCAGGATCGTTTATTGCAATTACCATGGTGATTCTCCTGGAATGTCCACGAGAACACCGCCGGAGCGGCGCCCCGGGGCAATTGATGGCCGGTCGAATGACCGGATGAAGCGGCTGATAACGCACAGCACGTACGCGTTCGTCCTCACGGAACAAAACTGGTGATTTTTCTTGAGTAGCCTGTCCGTTACGGTCTGCAAGCGTCTCAAGAAAGACCTCTCCCGATGGGAAAGGTCAACACGGCAAGGCTTACAGCGCCTCAACCGTGATGTTGCCGTCGGCGTCAAAACTGACCCGATAGCTAGTATTGCGGAGGTTCGTCTTCGACCGCGCGCCTGCAGATTGCAGGCACTTGGTCAGCGTCGCCTGGCCGTCTTCGCCGTTCAGGATCGCCACCAG
This sequence comes from Azonexus sp., assembly GCA_023150195.1. GTDB lineage: Bacteria > Pseudomonadota > Gammaproteobacteria > Burkholderiales > Rhodocyclaceae > Azonexus. The sequence goes on along the minus strand of JAKLLI010000289.1, from coordinate 62 downwards.
GTTATCAAACTGGTCTGAATCGAGCCCCAGATCGGTTTCCTGATAGTTGTCACTGTCGTTCG
>JAKLLI010000288.1 GCA_023150195.1 Azonexus sp. | reverse complement strand
ATCTGCACCCGCAACAACTGGTCGCCACGGGTGGTGGTCACGAAATTGGAGAACGCCATCTTGCCGGCTTGCAGGCGCTGCACAATCACTTCACAGGCATGTTCGACCTGACTCTTTTCGAGAATCGAAAAAATGGAACGTCCCAGACCGATCAGCGCGCCACCGGCGGCAGATGTCGGCCCCTGCGCCAGCCCCTTGAACTGCAGGCGCGCCCGGTTGTTATATAAAAGAATGCGGCCATCCAGGTTGCACACCACCACGGCTTGCGCCAGTTCGGACATCAGGGCTGCCAGGCGATTTTTTTCTTCTTCGACCGAAGCCTTGGCGTCGGCAATCTGGGTTTCCACGTCTTCCATCAGCGCATCGCGTTGCGCGGCCAGATCGTTGGCAACCTGTGCCAGTTGCTGAACCTCGGGCGGACCCGCCAGCTTGACGCGAAAATTCCGATTGGCCCCCAGCATCAATCGCAATTGTTCAGACATGCCGAGCAAACCTTCAACATACTGCTTGAACAATTTATGCAGCACCCCGACACCGATGGCATAGCCAAAGACGGTCATCATGGTCCCGATCGGCAGGCGGGAAAGCAGCAGATCCAGCAGCATCTGCCGCTCGGCCGCCTTCATATCCACCCACACCAGCAAGGAGGTCACAGTGAATGGGCCGGTCATCAACAGACCCAAGACCCCAATGGCAATCAGAAAGCGGGCTTTGGCTTTCATGGCATTCGTCCTGTCAGTGATTTTGCCGTACTAACGGCGTTGAGCGGATCAGGCGGCGCAGGGCATGCCGAGCAGGGTTTTGACCCGAGCGACCAGTTCCTTGGTGGAAAACGGCTTGGTGACATAGGCATCGGCACCGATGGCCAGGCCCTTTGCCACTTCGGTTTCGCGGCCCTTGGCGGTGAGCATGACGATCACCAGTCCGGCGCGTGCCGAATCGGCTCGCAAAGCCTCACAGACTTCAAAGCCGGAGCGCTTGGGCATCATCACATCCAGCAGGATGAGATCAGGGTTGAAGCTCGCAGCCTTGGCCAGCGCTTCATCGCCATCCCCGGCGACAGCGACCTCGAAACCTTCCTTTTTCATCAGGAATTCGAGCGAAATGACGATGTTCGGTTCGTCGTCGACAATCAGAATTTTTTTGGACATCGGATTTTGTCTCCCTGCGTTATGCTTCCGGCGCCGGCAAAGGCACCGTGAAAATGAAAGTTGCTCCCGCTCTCGGGGCGCTTTCTACCCAAAGCTTACCACCAAAATACGCCACGATCTGACGACTGATCGGCAGACCCAGCCCCGTCCCCTGTGGCTTGTCCGTCAGGGTGTTGCCGCCCTGACGGAACTTTTCGAAAATGACATCGCACTCTTCGGCGGTCAGGCCGGGACCGTTATCGGCAACGGCCACGCGAATGCAGCCGGATTCACAGCACACGGATACGGTCACCCGGCCAATACCTTCAGGAACGAACTTCACCGCGTTGGACAGCAGATTGACGATCACCTGGGTCAGGCGATCCGGATCTGCCTGCACCGGCGGCAAGGATGGAACAATTTCAGCAGTAAGGCTGACGCCTTTGTCGCGATACAGGGCTTCCAGACTTGCCATCGCATCGCTGACCACCTGCCCGACATCGACTGCTTCGTTATGCCATTCCGCACGTCCGGATTCCAGCTTGGCCATGTCGAGAATCTGGTTGATCAAACGGGTGAGGCGCTCGGCCTCGCTGACGATGATGCCAAGGAAACGCGTGCGCTCGCTCAGTTCAATCCGGGGGTCATCAAACAACATTTCGGAGAAGGCGCGAATCGAGGTCAGGGGGGTGCGCAATTCATGCGTCACCGTCGACACGAAGTCGTCTTTCATCCGATCAAGTTCGCGCAAGCGGGTATTGGCCTCGCGCAGCTCGGTCGTAGCGGCCTCCAGCGCGCGCTGCTTGCTTTCAAGCTCGCGGCTATGCGCCCGCACCTGGCTCGCCTCATCCAGAATATCGAGCACTTCGTCCAGATGCAGATCTTCTTCCCGCGTCGCGTTGGCCACCATCACCCGCGCACTGGCGGACCCGATGACTGCGGCCAATTCACTTTCGGCAAAGTGAACAAAAGCCGCATCCGGGACCAGCAGGCGCCATTCCTTGAAGCCATGCCGCGCACCGTAAGCCGCCAATTGGCGCTCAGCCTGCGGTCGACCGAGAAAACGGATTAACAAATCACCAATTTCCGCCACCGATGCCTTGCCTCGCCATAAATGTGCACCGGCAGCCCGATCCCCATGACGGTAGACATCGACGAAGCGTTCCGCCTGCCCAGCTTCGACTGCATTGGGAACTGTCAGCAAGGACACCGCCACAAAGGCGCCCACATTGAGCAACAAACTCCACCACAGGCTGTGGGAAATTTCGTCCAGCCCGGTCATGCCAAAGAGCGCCTGCGCCCTCAGCCATTCAATCCCCCAGGGGCCCTGCTCAAGAAAGTCCGGCGCGATCCAGCCGGATTTGGCAAACGATGGCAACAGCAGGGTATAAAACCAGACGCCAAATCCACACAGCAAACCAGCCAAGGCGCCGCGCCGCGTTCCCAGCTTCCAGTACATGCCCCCCAGCAGCACAGGCGCGAATTGCGCAACTGCCGCAAAGGAAATGAGTCCGATGCCGACCAGTGCGTAGGCCTCACCGGCGGCATTGAAATAGGCGTAACCCAACAGCAGAATCAGCCCAATGGCGATGCGCCGGATATTCAGCAACCAGCGCGACATGTCGCCCCGATTTCCGTTCTGGAATCGCGTTGACCGCAACATCAGCGGCATCACGAGGTCATTGCAAACCATGGTCGAAAGGGCGATGGTTTCCACCACCACCATGCCGGTTGCTGCCGACAGCCCGCCAATGAAGGCCAGCAGGGCCAGCGCATTCGCGTCATGAGCAAGCGGTAAGGTCAGTACAAAAGTGTCGGGATTGCTACCCTGCAAACCGAAATGCAGCACGCCGCCCAGCGCCAGCGGCAGCACGAAAAGATTGATCAGTAGCAGATACAAGGGAAACAGCCAGACTGCGCGCTTGAGGTGCGACTCATCG
>JAKLLI010000287.1 GCA_023150195.1 Azonexus sp. | reverse complement strand
CTACCTCGCCATGTTCCGTCACGAATGGCAGTTGGCACGCGGCGATGCGCCGCTGCGGCGGATCGCCATCGTGGATGAATCGCCATCAGTGCAGTTTCTGGCGCCCGAGTTCGAACTCTTCCGCGACCTGTTCATCGCCAACGGGATCGATGCAGTCATTGCCGACCCGGCCGAACTGGTGTGCGAAGGAGATTGCGTGCGTTACGGTGGCGAACCGGTCGACATGATCTACAACCGCCTCACCGATTTTTATCTCGATGCGGCAGTCGACCGTGGCATTCGTGAGGCGTTTCTCGCCGATGGTGTGGTGCTGACGCCGCATCCCGGCGCGCATGCCACGCACGCCGACAAGCGCCATCTGATCACCCTGTCCGATCCTGAAAAACTGGCTGCACTGGGCGTTGACCGTGACACCCAGGCCCTGCTGCTGGCCGGTGTGCCGCGCACCCTGCCCGTTGATCCAACACAGGCCGACGCCTTGTGGGCGGACCGCAAACGCTGGTTTTTCAAGCCGCCAGCTGGCTTCGGCAGCCGTGCTGCGTATCGTGGAGACAAGCTGACGCGGCGCGTGTTCGAGGATATTTTGCAAGGCGACTACCTTGCCCAGGAAATTGCGCCGCCGTCCGAACATGAGGTACGGGTGAACGGCGAAACCCAGCGCATGAAGGCGGACTTTCGCTGTTACGTCTACGAAGGCCGAATTCAATTGGTCGCGGCGCGTCTGTATCAGGGCCAGACCACCAACTTCCGCACCCCCGGTGGCGGCTTTGCGCCGGTGTTTGCAGCCTGAAAGGTTAAAATCCGCCCATGAAAGTTTTTGGCATCGCCGGCTGGTCCGGCTCCGGCAAGACGACCTTGCTGGAAAAACTCATTCCCGCATTGATTGCCAGGGGCCTCAAGGTCTCGGTCATCAAGCACGCCCATCACGGCTTCGACATCGACAAGCCGGGCAAGGATTCCTACCGCCACCGCGAGGCCGGCGCTGCGGAAGTCATGCTCGCCAGTGGCTCGCGCTGGGCGCTGATGCATGAATGCCGCGACGAAGGCGAGCCGCAGCTCAACACGCTTGTCGCCCGGCTGGCGCCCTGCGATCTGGTACTGGTCGAAGGCTTCAAGCAGGAACCCGTGCCCAAGCTGGAAGTGCATCGCCCGGCCAACGGCAAGCCGCCGCTGTTTGCAGAGCGCAGCGATATCGTGGCCGTTGCCTGCGACGAGGCGATCGACGCGCCGGTGCCGGTGCTGCCGCTCAACGATATCGACGCGGTGGCTGAATTTGTCATCGCCCATTGTGAATTGCAGGGGACATCATGATCAGTTTTGAAACCGCGCTTGACCACTTGCTGGCTGCCGCGCAGCCGGTGGCGGAGGTCCGTCACGCGCCAATTACGGCGGCCCTGGGCCGGGTGCTGGCCAAGGCTCAGGCATCTACGGTCGACGTGCCGCCGCTCGATAATTCCGCGATGGACGGCTACGCCGTGCGTGTGGCCGATGTGGCGCAGGCCGGCGTCTGCCTGCCGGTCAGCCAGCGCATTCCTGCCGGTACGGTGGGCGCGCCCTTGCAGCCTGGTACCGCAGCCCGCATTTTCACCGGGGCGCCGGTGCCAGCCGGTGCCGATGCGGTGATCATGCAGGAGCGTTGCGAACATGGGGACGCCGGCGTGGTCATTAACCATGTGCCGCGTGAAGGGGAGAACATCCGTCGCCGTGGTGAGGACATCGCCAGTGGCAACGACATCCTGCCCGCTGGTCGCAAGCTGCGGGCACAGGACATTGCGCTGGCCGCATCGGCTGGATTGCCGGAGCTGCCGGTCTATCGCCGTCTGCGCGTGGGGATTTTCTTCACCGGTGACGAGCTGGTGCAACCCGGCGAGCCCTTGCCACCGGGCGCCATTTACAACTCCAACCGCTACGCGCTGCGTGCCTTGCTTGAAGGGATGGGCTGTGAAGTGCGCGACCTGGGCACCGTGCCGGATAGCCTGGCCGCCACGCGCGATGCCTTGCGCCGTGCCGCGGTCGATAACGATCTGATCGTCACCAGCGGCGGCGTGTCGGTGGGTGAGGAAGATCACGTCAAACCGGCCGTGGAAGCGGAAGGCAGCCTCGCCATGTGGAAAATCGCCATCAAGCCCGGTAAGCCGCTGGCCTTTGGCGATGTCCGCAAGCCGGAAGGCGGCAAGGCGTGGTTCATCGGTTTGCCCGGCAATCCGGTGGCCGCCTTTGTTACCACGCTGATGCTGGTTCGCCCCTTCATTCTGCGTTTGCAAGGCGTGGTCGACGTGCAGCCCAAGTCGTTTGCGCTGCGTGCGGATTACACCTGGGCGCGGCCCGAAGCCCGGCTGGAGTTCCTGCGCGCCAGCGTCAATGCCGAGGGCGGTGTCACGCTGTATCCCCATCAAGGCTCTGCGGTTGTCACCTCCTTGTGCGCCACCGACGGGCTAGTCATGAACCCGCCGGGGCAAGCCGTGCAGCCCGGTGATGTGGTTCGTTTCATTCCCTATTCGGAGTTGCTGGCATGAGCGTTCAGATTCTGTATTTCGCCAGCCTGCGCGAAGCGTTTGGCTGTGCCGGTGAGTCGCTGGCCTTGCCTGATGGCGTGAATACCATCGCCGGTTTGCGCGACTGGCTGGTCGGGCAGGGCAGGGAGGCACTGGCGACCACCAGGAATCTGCGCTGCGCCGTGAATCAGGACATGGCAGGCCTGGATACGCCCGTTCGCGATGGCGATGAAGTGGCCTTCTTCCCCCCCGTGACCGGCGGTTGATACGGTCAACCCCTTCTCAACAGGAAAAACGCATGTCCATACAATGGTTCCCCGGTCACATGACACAAGCCCGCAAGAAAGCGGGCGAAACGCTGGCCGTGGCCGATGTGGTGGTTGAAGTGCTGGACGCGCGCCTGCCGCAGGCCTCCAGCAATCCCATGATTCACGAGCTGCGCGTCTTTCGTCAGCGCCCCTGCCTCAAACTGCTGAACAAGGCTGATCTGGCCGACCCCGAAGTCACCAAAGCCTGGCTGGCGTATTTCGACGCTCAGCCCGGCGTCAAAGCGGTTGCCGTGTCCTGCAAGAAAGCC
>JAKLLI010000286.1:3167-3825 GCA_023150195.1 Azonexus sp. | reverse complement strand
CCCGGCAAGCAGCACCAAGGCAGCACCGAGTATCAACAGGTCAAGCCAGCGCTGCTTCCACGCCAGCAACCATTCCGGCAAGGGCGCCGGTGGATAACGAAAGAGCTCGGCGGGCGGCGAATAGGTCAGCCCCACTGTGCGATGCGTGAGTGACGGCAGGATCATCCCTTTTGCCCGGGTGATGTTCAGGGTCACGGTCAACGCTTGTCCCGGATCAAAACCCGCCTCGGCATACACGCCGAACACGCGGGAGATGGCCAGTCCCTCCGGCCCCGCCGTTCGACCCAGTTCGACTCCCTGATCGCGGGATTCCAGAATCAAGCCATCTTGCGCCAGCGTCAGCCGGGACGACGGACTGCCCGGCACAAAGGCATCATCGACCATCCCGTAGGGGCCGGCTGAAGCAATCCACCACACATGATGCTGGTTGAAATTGCCCGCCATCACCTCGCGATACTGCGACTCTCCCAGCACTGACCGACCGATGACCGGCGAATTCAGATACGCGATGTAGAGATCAACGAAGACCTCTTCGGGATGCGCCAGCGCTTCCTCGTCAATGCCTGCCGCCTCGCTGTCGGCAAACAGGGCTTCCACCTCGCCCCGCGTCAGGCGCAGATGTCCGACCATGCCCTGCTTCAACAAGGTGGGAAAATCC
>JAKLLI010000286.1:0-3137 GCA_023150195.1 Azonexus sp. | reverse complement strand
CCTCAAGCGCCGCCCCGAGCACGCTTTGATTCACAATACGAACCGAAGCCGTCGCCTTGGCCACCCCATCCAAAACCACCTGCCCCGCATGCGTATCCGCGGGCCCCGTGCGATTGCGGGCGGCATTCAACGCAATCAGAAACTGATCCTTGATGCAGTGGCCGGCATATTGCGTAATGAATTCCCGCAAGGGCGCCTCGCCCAAACCGCCCAGAAACACCGGCTCATGCTGGTGCAGCAACTCGACATCCATGAAATTGCCCTTGCGATCGATGGACACCAGAAAATTCATCGGGCTGCCCTCGAAACCGGGCACCGGCGCCAGATCCATCGACTCGAAAACATAGCCAACCGGCCCATCATCCGGCGCCAGTTCACTCACCAGCGGCCAGGCTGGCATCTCTGTCAATTTGGACTCCACCCGTAGCGGGGGCAAAAACCGCTTCTCGAGATCCGCCTTGTCGAGTTGCCCCGCATGCGCCAGCACGCTCAAGGCCAGAAGGAAAATACAGGTGGCGAGGCGTCGTACCCGGCAGGCCAGAACCCGCAAGCGCACAGACACCACCGCAGGAAAAAAGGCTTCCATGGGGGTCTCCAGGGTGCGCGGGCAACGCAATGATTATTTTTGTCGGGCGATGGTACCGAAAAACGCAGACGCGGTGGTCAGAAAATCCACTTCAGGGTTCGCGAGCGTGAACGACCAGCCTCTTTATTGCCCCCAAGCCTCGCCCAGCGCCTCTGCCTGCCTCAGCACCAGTTCCACCGCAGCATCCTGTTGATCCGGCGGGTATTTGTATTTGCGCAGAATGCGCCTGACCATGAGGCGCAGCTTGGCGCGCACACTCTCCCGGGCCGACCAATCCACCGTGATGTTCTGGCGCAGGTTTTCGGTCAGCTCGTGGGCGATCTTCTTCAGCGTTTCGTCGGAGAGTTTGCGCACCGCCGATTCGTTGTCGGCCAGCGCATCATAGAAACGCACTTCGTCCTCGGTCAGGCCCAGCGCTTCGCCACGGTGGGCAGCAGCACGGAATTTCTTCGCCATCTCGATCAATTCCTCGATGACCTGCGCGGTTTCGATGGCGCGGTTCTGGTAGCGCTTGATCACGTTGGTGAGCAGCTCGCTGAACTTCCTCTCCTGCACCAGATTGCCGGCAAAACGGCTCTTGATCTCGCCCTCCAGCAGGCGCTCCAGCAGTTCCACCGCCAGATTGCGTTCGGGCAGATTTTTGACCTCGGCCAGAAACTCGTCATCGAGAATGCCGATGTTCGGCTTGTCGAGGCCGACGGCGTCGAACACATCCACCACGTCCTCGGACACCACCGCCGAGGCGATGATCTGGCGGATGGCCAGTTCGCGCTCTTCGTCGGTTTTCTTTTTCCGGCTGATGTCCTTCTTGGTCAGGATCACCTTCACCGCCTGCAGGAAGGCTACTTCCTCGCGCACGGCCTTGGCTTCGTCCAAGGTACAGCAGAGCGTGAAGGCCTTGCTCATCGCCAGCGCGGTGTCGGCAAAGCGCTTCTTGCTGTCTTTCTGGCCCAGAACATGGTCAGCGGCACCGGCCAGGCGTTTGTGGCTGGCGGTCAGGAAGTCGCTGTAATCGTAGCCGTGCAGCAGGCCGCGCAGGATGTCGAGCTTTTCGGCCAGCACGGCATAGGCTTCGGCGGCATCGACAGTGGGGCGGCCGCGACCTTGGCTGGCGGTGTATTCCTTGAGGGCCGATTTCAGTTCGTTGGCGATGCCGATGTAGTCGACCACCAGCCCGCCCTGCTTGTCCTTGAACACCCGATTGACCCGGGCGATGGCCTGCATCAGGTTGTGGCCCTTCATCGGCTTGTCGACGTAGAGCGTATGAACGCATGGCGCATCGAAGCCGGTGAGCCACATGTCGCGGACAATGACCAGCTTCAGCTCGTCCTTCGGGTCTTTGAAGCGCTTTTCCAGCCGTTTCTTGATCTGTCCGCGGTAGATATGGGGGCGCAACAATGCCTTGTCGCTGGCCGACCCCGTCATCACGATCTTGATGGCCCCCTTTTCCGGGTCGGCGTCGTGCCAGTCCGGGCGCAGCCTCACGATCTCGTTGTAGAGATGGACGCAAATCTCCCGGCTCATGGCGACCACCATCGCCTTGCCCGATTGCGCCTTATTGCGTTCCTCAAAGTGGGCCACCAGATCGGCCGCAACACTGGCAACACGCGGTTCGGCACCGACCACCTTTTCCAGTGCCGCCCATTTGCTCTTCAGGCGGGCCTGCTGGCTTTCTTCCTCGTCCTCGGCCAGTTCATCCACTTCATCATCGATGGCGGGCAGTTCGTCCTGCTTGAGCGACAGCTTGGCGAGCCGTGACTCGAAGTAGATGGCCACCGTGGCGCCATCCTCTTTGGCCTGCTGCATGTCGTAGACGTGGATGTAGTCGCCAAACACGGCGCGGGTGTCGCGGTCCTCGGAGGACACCGGGGTACCGGTGAAGGCAACAAAGGTGGCGTTAGGCAGCGCATCGCGCAGATGCTGGGCGTAGCCGACCTGATAGGTCGTGGTGTATTCGGCAGCCGGTTCCGCCACTTGCAACACCTGCGCATCGTTCGCCGCTTTTTGCCCGTTGGCTGCGGTCGACCGTGAAATCCTGGCCATTTTCAGCTTCGCCTCAAAGCCATACTGGGTGCGATGGGCCTCATCGGCAATCACCACGATGTTCGAGCGCTCGGACAGCACCGGGAAAGTGTCCTCATCTTCGCCGGGCATGAACTTCTGGATGGTCGCAAAAACGATCCCGCCCGAAGGGCGATTGCCCAGCTTGGCCCGGAGGTCTTGCCGTGTGTTGGCCTGCACCGGCTGTTCGCGCAACAAATCCTGTGCCAGTGAAAACACCCCAAACAACTGACCATCGAGATCGTTGCGGTCGGTGATCACCACAATGGTCGGGTTCTCCATCGCCGTTTCCTGCATCACCCGGGCAGCGAAACAGGTCATGGTGATGCTCTTGCCGCTGCCTTGGGTGTGCCAAACCACGCCACCCTTGCGAGTGCCGCCCGGGCGTGAAGACACCACCACCTGCTGGATGGCGGCGCGAACTGCATGGAACTGGTGATAACCGGCGACCTTCTTGACCAAGCTGCCGTCATCCTCAAACAGCACGAAG
>JAKLLI010000285.1 GCA_023150195.1 Azonexus sp. | reverse complement strand
CGGGCAACAAGTGGTTAATCAAGGAAGAAAACGCCCGTTGATGCGTCGCCGTAAACTGATCCTGACAGGGCTGGTTGCCCTGTCAGCTTTCGCTGCATTTGGTTTTTTCCATGACTCCCAGCCAGGCAACCTGCAGCTTGCCCACGCGTCGATTGCGCACGAACCGACTCAGCCTATCTGGCCAATCACACCGGTGAGCGACAAGCTCTCGCCAGAGAGTTCCGGTAGAGCGTCGATCCTGACGGACGCCGGTGCCGATGAACAGTTGACCCGGATTTTTCGGGAAATTGAAGCCAACCATCTCGGCAACGCACTACAACTCACCGACGCGCTGTTGCAGCGTTACCCCAATTACCGCCTGGCTCACCTGATCCGCGGCGATCTGCTGATTGCACGCGCCCACGCCATTCAAGGTTTTGGCTCGGCCAGTCGTGGCCCCGCCGACAAACTGGAAGATCTGCGCGCAGAAGCCATTGCACGGCTCAAGGCCTATCGCGAGAAACCCCAGCCAGACCGGGTGCCGCGCTATCTGCTCCAGATGCAACCCGACCAACGCTACGCCGTTGTCGTGGATACGCAGCGCTCGCGCCTCTACCTGTACGAAAACGACCGTCAGCACAATGGACGTCCGCGCTTCGTTGCCGATTACTACATCACGCAAGGCAAGCTCGGTGCTGAAAAAGTGGCCGAAGGGGACAAGAAAACCCCGGTGGGCGTTTATCACGTCACCGCCGATCTTTCGCGGCAGAAGTTACCCGATCTTTATGGCAGCGGCGCTTTTCCCATCAGCTACCCCAACGAATGGGACAAGCGCCAAGGGCGCGGTGGCAGCGGCATCTGGCTACACGGCACGCCTTCCGATACCTTTGCCCGCCCGCCCAAGGCATCAGATGGCTGCGTTGTGTTGACCAATCAGGATCTGGCCGCAGTCGCAAAGAACCTTCAGGTGGGTCTCACCCCGGTCATCATCAGCAGCGAAGTCGAGTGGTTGACGCTGGACGACTGGACCAAGGAACGTGAGGAACTGAACCAAGCCATCGAAGCCTGGCGCACGGACTGGGAAAGTCGTGACACGGACCGTTTTATCAGCCACTACTCGCGTAATTTCAAATCCGGAACGCTCGATCTCGCGCAGTTTTCCGAGCAAAAACGCCAGGTCAATGCCAGCAAGGAATGGATCAAGATCGGCGTCGACAACCTCTCCGTGTTCCGCAATCCTGGCAAGGAGGAAGTCGTCGTCATTACTTTTGAGCAGGATTACCGCAGCAACAATCTCAATAACCGTATGAAAAAGCGGCAATACTGGGTGCGCGAAGGCAAGTCCTGGAAAATCATTTACGAAGGCTCCGCATGATGAAGAAACGGATTTCCGGCATTTTTGCCGCCCTGCTCCTGTCGACCGCCAGTTCACTCTGGGCGGCGCCCACGGTAGAACTCACCACCTCGATGGGGAAAATCGTGGTTGAACTCAATGCCGAGAAGGCCCCCAAGAGCACGGGTAACTTCCTGCAGTACGCCAAGGAAGGTTTCTATAACGGGACAGTATTTCACCGCGTGATTCCTGGCTTCATGATCCAGGGCGGTGGCATGGATACCCAGCTAAACCAGAAAGCGACCCGCGCGCCCATCGAGAACGAAGGGCGTAATGGACTGAAAAACCTGCGCGGCACACTGGCCATGGCCCGCAAGCCGGACCCCCACTCCGCGACCGCGCAATTCTTCATTAACCACGCCGATAACGATTTCCTCGACTATCCCAGCCGCGACAACTGGGGCTACGCCGTCTTCGGCAAGGTCGTTCAGGGGATGGAGGTGGTCGACAAGATCGCCCGCGTGCCCACCGGGAATATCGGCATGCATCAGGATGTACCGCTGACGCCGGTCACGATTCAAAGCGTCAAAATCATTTCCGAAAAATAAGGCTCCCCGACAATGATCAAACTCACCACCAACCACGGCGTCATCACCCTCGAACTCAACGCGGAAAAGGCCCCGAAAACGGTCGCCAATTTCATTTCCTATGTTGAAGCCGGTCACTACGACAACACCATCTTCCACCGCGTCATCAAGAACTTCATGATTCAGGGTGGCGGCATGGAACCGGGCATGAACCAGAAGCCGTGCAAGGACCCGATCGAGAACGAAGCCGCCAACGGCCTCAAGAACACGCGTGGCAGCATTGCCATGGCACGTACCAATGACCCGCACTCGGCAACCGCCCAGTTCTTCATCAACACCGTGGACAACGACTTCCTCGATTTCAAGGCGCCGATGGGTCAAGGCTGGGGTTACTGTGTTTTTGGCGAAGTCGTCGAAGGCATGGACGTTGTCGACAAAATTCGCGCTGTCGCCACGGGCAACAAGGGCTTCCATCAGGACGTACCCAAGGAAGACGTGATCATCGAGAAGGCCGAGATCGTTTGATCTTCTTCATCTCCGATCTGCACCTGTCGCCCCGGTCACCCGGGGCGACTGCTTTGTTTCTTCGCTTTTTGTCCGGGCGAGCCCGGGAAGCGCAAGCCCTTTACATCCTGGGTGACCTCTTCGAAGTCTGGGTCGGCGACGACATTGATGACGCCTACCATCGCCGCATCATCGGCGCCCTGCGTGATGCCAGCGATGCCGGACTGGCCATCCATGTCATGCACGGCAACCGCGATTTTGCGCTGGGCGAGCAATTTGCAAAAGCCGCCGGCATCTCCATGCTCCCCGATCCCTACCCGCTGAATCTGCCTGAGTGGTCCTTCGTTTTATCGCACGGCGATGCGCTCTGTCTGGATGATCATGCCTATATGGCCTTCCGTGCCAAGGTCCGTGACCCCGCCTGGTTGCCGCGTATCCTCGCCTATCCGCGCCTCTTCCGTTTTTTTCTCGGACGCTACCTGCGCTGGCGCAGCGCCCGACGCAAACACAACGGCGTTTATGCCGATCTGCAGGCAGCCGCCACCGAGGATTTCCTGCGGGATCATGGCTACGCCACCTTCATTCACGGCCACACCCACCAACCGGCGCGTCACGACCACATTGTGGATGGGATACACGTTGAGCGCTGGGTGCTGTCCGACTGGCACGAAGATCGTGGCGAAGCCCTGTGCTGGGACGGCGAAGCACTGAGCCGGGAAACCCTGCATCCTGAAAATTCCGCCTGAACCCA
>JAKLLI010000284.1 GCA_023150195.1 Azonexus sp. | reverse complement strand
GGATATTCAGGTGGGGGAAGTCATGGTGCGTGATCCGGTCACCGCCTATCCCGAGATGGAACACTTTGCTGCTGAGTTACAAAAAGCAACGGGGCTCACAGTGCGTTTGGCACCTTGAGCCCCGTTGGCAGGTTTTGAGCGATAGATCAGGCGGCTTTTTTCGCGTGGCTGCGAGCCGACTTCTTCAGCGACTTGAACAACTCGGGCTCCTGGGACTTGAGATATTCAACGATTTCCCAGTCTTCACGCTTGATCGTCTTGATGTCGATTTGTTCAACGTGAACCAGACGCAGCAATTCGCGCACCGGCTTGGGCATGTTGCGGCCGCTTTCGTAGCGGGAACCACCGCTTTGCGTGACGCCGAGGGCGGACCAGAATTGTTGTTGGTTCAGGCCCAGCTTGCGGCGGATTTCGCGGGCATCAATTTTTTCGATCACACGTACTGTACTCATGTTGGCTCTCCGTATTTAAATGGGTTATGGCTACTTCTATGTACTTTAGTCATATGACTAAAGTCATAGTCCTAGTTTATATGTGCTGAATTCATACTGCAAGTGATATGTCATGACTGATTTTGTTGATTTGATAAATATGCAATAAGATCGTTCAAACCGTTTTTTTGAATGGAGAGGCAAGCATGCTGGTCAGAGAAATTTTGAGGGTCAAAGGGGGCGTGCTCTATACCATCAGCCCGACGCAATCGCTTTCCAAGGCGATTGAAACCATGGCGGACCTGGACGCGGGTTCGCTGGTGGTGATGGATGCGGGCAAAATGGTCGGATTGCTTACCTTTCGTGAAGTGATGTCAGCGATGAAGCGCACGCCGGGCGGGATTCCGGATATTCAGGTGGGGGAAGTCATGGTGCGTGATCCGGTCACCGCCTATCCCGAGATGGACGCCAATGATTTGCGGCGCCTGATGATCGAGCAGCATTCGCGCTATCTCCCGGTGGTGGAAGGAACGCAGTTGCTGGGTGTGATTTCTTTTCTCGATGTAGCCAAGGCCGTTCTGGAAGAGCAGAGCTTCGAAAATCAGATGCTCAAGAACTACATCAAGCATTGGCCGGGTGAGCCAGCGGCCTGATCTTGGCTTGGCGAGGTTTCGGGGCGTGATAAACTTCGCGCCCCCTGTTTGTGGATCGTTGCCATGTCTGGAAACACTTTCGGCACCTTGTTGACCGTGACCTCGTTTGGCGAGTCGCACGGGCCCGCGATTGGTTGCGTGGTTGATGGTTGCCCGCCGGGGCTGAGCCTTTGCGAGCAGGATATTCAAGCGGAACTCGACCGGCGCAAGCCCGGCACCTCGCGTCATGTGACGCAGCGGCGCGAACCGGATACGGTGGAAATCCTGTCCGGTGTGTTTGAGGGAAAAACCACCGGCACGCCGATTGCGCTGCTGATCCGTAATCAGGATCAGCGCAGCAAGGATTATGGCAATATTGCCGAGACGTTCCGGCCCGGCCATGCCGATTACACCTATACCCAAAAATACGGCTTCCGTGATTACCGTGGTGGCGGTCGTTCCTCGGCGCGCGAAACCGCGGTACGCGTCGCGGCCGGGGCGATTGCCCGGAAGTGGCTGTTTGAACGCCATGGGGTGCGGATTCGTGGCTGGATGAGTGCGCTGGGGCCGATCGACATTCCTTTCGTGTCTGAAACAGACATTGACGAAAACGCTTTTTTCGCACCGAATGCGTCACTGGTGCCCGAACTTGAGCGTTACATGGACGATCTGCGTAAATCGCTCGATTCCGTGGGCGCGCGTATTGAAGTGCGGGCGACCGGTGTGCCCCCGGGCTGGGGTGAGCCGGTCTACGACCGTCTGGATGCGGAAATTGCGTATGCCATGATGGGCATCAACGCCGTCAAGGGCGTAGAAATCGGCGCGGGGTTTGCTTCGGTGGCGCAGAAAGGCAGTGAACACGGCGATGAAATGACCCCGGCAGGATTTGCCAGCAACCATGCGGGCGGTGTGTTGGGCGGAATTTCGACTGGACAGGAAATTCAGGTGAGCATGGCGATCAAGCCGACCTCATCGATTGCGCAGCCACGGCGCTCCATTGATGTGCATGGGCAGCCGATCGAAGTGGCAACGCAGGGGCGGCACGATCCCTGTGTGGGCATCCGCGCGACGCCGATTGCCGAAGCCATGCTGGCATTGGTGTTGATGGACCATGCCTTGCGTCATCGGGCGCAATGTGGCGACGTGCGTTGCACAACGCCCGTGATTCCCGGCGAGATCGCGTAACATCTAGGGTTTTGTCGCAGCGATGCGGCACGGTTATTGTTTCAGGGAGAAACACCATGCAAGTAGAACACCACGACCTTCATCACGAATTCCCGGAGTTGGCGGATGCCATCCATGCACTCAAGGTGGGTAATGCGCATTTCGCCAAATTGTTTGCCAGCTACCATCGTCTGACCGGCAAGGTTGAGGACCTGGAAGAGCACGACATGCCGGTGGCGGATTTCACGCTCGAAGACATGAAGAAGCAGCGCGTTCGTCTGAAAGACGAGCTCTATCACATGTTGCTGGCCTATCGTGCCGGCCAGGAAGCGGCCAAGGCCTGATCGGCCTCGTTTCCCGGAGTGCATCCGGTAGAATCGCCGGATGCACACACTGCCTTACTGGCGCCTTTCCGGCTATTACTTTTTCTATTTCGCCTTTATTGGCGCCTTCTCGCCCTATTTTGGCTTGTACCTGAAATCCTTGGCATTTTCTGCCTGGGATATTGGTCTGCTCATGTCACAGATGCAGTTGATGCGTCTGTTTGGCCCAAATCTTTGGGGTTGGCTGGTTGACCGCTTTGGTCATCGCATGGCCATCATTCGCTTGGCCGGGGCCATTGGATTACTCGGATTTCTCGCATTTTTCTGGTTGGACCGCTTGCCAGGCATGTTGCTGGCGATGGCTGTGCTGGCGTTTTTCTGGAGCGCAGCCCTGCCGCTGGTTGAAATGCTGACCTTTGACCACCTGCACGAAGAGCGTGGACGTTACGGGCGTATTCGGCTTTGGGGATCCGTCGGCTTCATCGTCGCCGTGATGAGCACTGGCGCCATCCTGGATCTCGCATCCGGTCGACGGTGTCTCGATCCGGAAAATCCTGCGTCAGCCTGCCGTGCTGGCGCTGATGTCGGCTTGTTTCGCCATGTCCGCCGCGCATGGGGCCTTTTATGTGTTCTATTCGATTCACCTCGATGCTCATGGTTACAGCAAGACTGCGGTCGGCTTGCTGTGGTCACTGGGCGTCGTGGCGGAAATTGGCGTTTTCGTGGTGATGCCGCAGCTGTCGCGGCGTTATGGCCTGCGGGCGATTTTGCTGGCGTGTTTTGCGGCAGCCGTGCTGCGCTTTCTGGTGATGGGCTGGGGCGTCGAATGGCCGTGGATGATGGTGTTCGCGCAATTGCTGCATGGCCTGACCTTTGGCGCTTATCACGCCTCGGCGATTGCTGCGGTCAACCAGTGGTTTCCGGGAAAATCCCAGGGGCGGGGGCAGGCGTTGTACTCCAGCCTATCCTTCGGTGCCGGTGGCTTGCTCGGTGCGTTGATCAGCGGGAAAACCTGGGATTGGCTCGGTTCGGGTTGGACATTTTCCATCGGCGCTCTCTTCGCCTTGGCGGGCTTTGTGCTGATTTTTTGCTGGATGCATGAAGGGCTCGCGGTCAACACGGGCAAACCGGAAAAAACGCCGGATCCTGTGCAATAATTTCACGCTTTATTGCACTCTTTTCAGGTTCCATGTCGAAGACCCTTTACGACAAGCTGTGGGAAAACCACGTCGTCCATCAGGAAGCCGACGGTACGGCACTGCTCTATATCGATCGCCATCTGGTCCATGAAGTCACCAGTCCTCAGGCTTTTGAAGGATTGAAGCTGGCGGGGCGCAAGCCCTGGCGGGTTTCTTCCATCGTCTCCACGCCGGATCACAACACGCCGACAGATCATTGGGATGAGGGCATCAAGGATCCGATTTCACGGCAACAAGTGGAAACGCTGGATGCCAATATTCGTGAAGTGGGCGCGCTGGCCTATTTCCCCTTCAAGGATCCGCGCATGGGCATCCTCCATGTGGTCGGGCCGGAAAACGGGGCGACGCTGCCGGGGATGACTGTCGTGTGTGGCGACTCCCATACCTCCACGCACGGCGCGTTTGCCTGTCTGGCGCATGGTATCGGGACGTCGGAAGTCGAGCATGTGCTGGCGACGCAGTGTCTGCTGCAAAAGAAGTCCAAAACCATGCTGGTGGCCGTCGAGGGCAAGCTCGGCAAGGGGGTTACCGCCAAGGACGTTGCACTGGCGATCATCGGGACGATCGGTACCGCTGGTGGGACGGGTTATGCCATCGAATTCGGCGGCTCGGCGATTCGCAGCCTGTCGATGGAGGGGCGGATGACCTTGTGCAACATGGCCATCGAGGGCGGAGCCCGGATGGGCTTTGTTGCGGTCGACGACAAGACCATCGACTATTTGAAGGGGCGCCCGTTCTCGCCGCAGGGCGAGGTGTGGGAAAAGGCGGTGGCTTACTGGCGTACCCTGCATTCGGATGCTGGCGCACAGTTCGATCGCGTGGTCACGCTCAACGCTGAACAGATTCGCCCACAAGTGACCTGGGGCACCTCGCCGGAAATGGTGGTCGCGGTGGATGCCTTGGTACCTGATCCCGCCAAGGAAGCCGATCCGGTCAAGCGTGAAGGCATGGAGCGTGCGCTGCAATACATGGGGCTAAATCCGAACATGCCGATTGCCCAGATTGCGGTCGACAAGGTCTTTATCGGTTCCTGTACCAATTCCCGAATCGAGGATTTGCGCGAGGCGGCAGCGGTACTCAAGGGGCGTCATGTCGCGGCCAGTGTCAAACTGGCGCTCGCAGTACCAGGCTCCGGGCTGGTCAAGCGTCAGGCGGAAGCCGAAGGGCTGGACAAGGTGTTTGTCGCGGCGGGCTTTGAGTGGCGTGAGCCGGGGTGTTCCATGTGTCTGGCGATGAACGCCGACCGTCTCGAGCCGGGTGAGCGTTGTGCGTCTACCTCCAATCGTAATTTCGAAGGTCGTCAGGGGCCGGG
>JAKLLI010000283.1 GCA_023150195.1 Azonexus sp. | reverse complement strand
GTGGCACTAGGAATGCTCTGTCCCTGTCCGCAGCCAAAAACGACAAGTCAGCGCAAAGAAGAAGTGGGTAGCGACAGCGTAAAGCAAGTCAATCCATTGGCTGAACAAACATCAACCCCACCGCCATGCGCAAGAACAATGGATCGCGTAATGGCCAGTCCGAGTCCTGAACTTTCCGTGGTCCGCTGCCGCGAGCTATCGACCCGATAAAACCGGTCGAATAGCCGAGGCAGATGTTCTGCCGGAATCTCGCTTCCGGTGTTCTCGACGGCAATATGCGTCATTCCATCATCAGTTTCGTTGATTTGTACGGTGACTACCCCGCCATTTGGCGTATGGCGCAATGCATTGGAAAGCAGATTGCTGACAGCACGTCGTAGCATCAGTCGGTCGCCGACTATTTGACCACTACCGGAGAGCGACAAAGCGATCGCCTTCTCTTCGGCCAGCACGTCGTAATACTCCAGCAGGTCGCCGATTTCCTCGGCGAGGTCAATTGGCTCTTGATTGGGAATGATCTGCTTGTTGTCGGCCTTGGCCAGGAACAGCATGTCGGAAATGGTGCGCGACAAGCGCTCGAATTCTTCTGCGTTCGACGCCAGGATGTCCCGATAATCATCCGCCGAGCGCGCTTTCGAGAGCGTGACCTGGGTCTGGGTCAGCAGATTGCTGACTGGCGTTCGCAATTCGTGAGCAAGGTCCGAGGAAAAATCCGACAACCGCTGAAAGGATTCTTCCAAGCGCGAAAGCATGCCATTCAGGGTGTCGGCCAGATCGGCCAATTCGAGGGGGATGGACTCTACCGGCAGGCGAGTATGTAGGTGGTTGGCGGTGATTTCGGCGGCCCTGAGCTTGATGGCCTGTAGCGGCAACAAACCTCGCCGGACAACAAACCAGCCCAACAGCCCCATGGCCAGGGTCGCCAACGCCATGAACACCCACAGCGTTCCACGAAACGAACTCATGAAGTGCTCATGATGGGTGATGTCGGTGGCGATTGCTACGGTTAAATTGTCGCCGCCATCAGCGCCAAGCTTGACCATCGAGGAAATTCCTCGCCACGGCAGGCCGTCGTTGCTGGTCCATTTGACAGGACGCTCATTCCTTGGTGTCGAGCGGGGAGCCAGAAGATCCTGAGGAAAAGCCATGGATTCGTTGGCATAGAGGGTCTCTCCATTCTGATGAAAGACGGCAACGATCAGACCATGGTGCCCTGTCAGTGCATCGTCCAGTCGCTGGGTCAGCGTTTCTTTGGGTTGGCTGCCCGGGTTCCGTTCCAGGATATGCTTTGCCAATTGCATTTTCCCGTTCAGCACCTCCATATCCTGTTCCTCGAAGTGGCGCTCGACAGAATTGCCAATGAGCAAGCCGAGCAGAAACAGTACGAAGGCCGAGGCCAGCGCGAATAGCAGGGTTAGCCGGAGTGTCAGCGAGGGGCCGCGGGTCGGGGTCAATCGATTACCTCCAGGACATAGCCCATGCCGCGCACGGTGCGGATAAGTTTCGGCTCGAAACCATCATCAATTTTTACACGTAGACGTTTGATCGCTACCTCAATGACGTTCGTGTCACTATCGAAATTCATATCCCAGACCTGAGAGGCGATCAGCGAGCGTGGCAGAACTTCACCTTGGCGGCGCAGCAACAGTTCGAGCAAAGCGAATTCCTTGGCAGTCAGATCGATGCGTTTGCCCGCCCGATTGACCCGGCGCCGCAGAAGGTCGAGTTCCAGGTCAGATGCACGCAGGAGCTCGGATTCCTTGGCCTTGCCACCTCGCCGCAACAGGGTCCGGACCCGCGCCAGCAATTCGGAAAAGGCAAAAGGTTTGACCAAGTAGTCATCGGCCCCCAACTCCAGCCCCTTGACCCGGTCCTCGACTTGATCGCGGGCGGTCAGAAACAGTACCGGCATATCCTTGCCGGCCCGGCGAATGCCTTGCAGCACTTGCCAGCCGTCAATACCTGGCAGCATGACGTCGAGGATCGCCAGATCGTAGGCCTCGGTCAGTGCCAGATGCAGCCCATCGAGACCGTTGGCGGTCAGATCGACGACGAAACCCGCCTCGATCAACCCCTGTTTGAGGTAGGTGCCGGTTTTGGTTTCGTCTTCCACCACAAGAATTTTCATTGTTCTCTCCACCAATCATTGGCTATTGATGGCGCATTTTCCGTCGCTTTTAAAGGCCAATTGCCTAGATTACGAAAATGTAATCCGCAAGTCAGCAAGATGTTGGTTTGGCGAAAGCATGATGTCGATCATCGGGGCAAAAGACTCCGCATATTCCCAATGGAGGCATCATGAAAATCATGGCGTTAACGGTCGCGCTCGCCGCGACACCCGCCTGGGCCGATTCCCATCCGCCCAAGGAACCGATACCCGAAACATCCTACCAATCGGCTTTCGCGGATTACAAACCGTTCCAGGATGAGACGCTGCATGACTGGCGTCAGGTCAATGGCGAGATGGGTCGCCTGCGCGGACACATCGGGCATCTTGAAACCGGCCAAGCGGCTGGAGAGCCAGCCCATGAGCACGGAAACCCTGCTGAACGCACCCCACAGGCGACCGGAGATAAGCCATGACGTCCGCTCTCTCTTTGTTGCCGATGCGTCGCGGAAAACTGCTTGTCGCCACCGTCGGAATTCTCGGTTTGGCCGGTTGTGCCACGTTTTCGGACGATGGCGGATTCGGCCGTGTCGAGCAAACGACCCGCGAGCGTCTGGACAAGGACGTCAAATGGGCGCGCAGCGATGCGGAGCGCTCGACACTGCAGGCCCGGGTCGGCGAACTGCTCGCCAATCCGCTAACGGCGGATGACGCGATTCAGCTTGCGCTCTACAACAATCGCGGCTTGCAGGCGGCGTTTTTCGACCTGGGGATCGGCGAGGCCGAACTGGTACAGGCGGGACGCTTGCCCAATCCTCATTTCTCGATGTTGCGTGCCAGCAAACCTGAGAACGGCATCCGTGAATACAAGATTGAACAGGCGCTGACCTTCAACATCTTCGCCCTGATCACCATGCCGCTGGCGGTCGAGGTGGAGAAACGCAAATTCGCCCAGGCGCAGCAGCTGGCGGTGATCGATGTGGCCCGCCTGGCCGCTGAGGCCCGCCAAGCTTATTACACGGCGCTGGCTGCCGAGGAGTCCGTGCGTTACCTGCGTAAAGTCAGGC
>JAKLLI010000282.1 GCA_023150195.1 Azonexus sp. | reverse complement strand
TGACCGCTGCACTGTGACGGGGTGCGTTCAGCAGGGCAGCGGTTTTATGGGGCAGGGAGTCAGTCCAGCCGCTTGCGGGCGCGCTCGATGGCGGCGCGTACCTGCGCCGGCGCGGTGCCGCCAATGTGGTTGCGGGAGGCCAGTGAGCCTTCCACGGTCAACACGGCGAAAACGTCGTTTTCGATCAGCGGCGAAAATTGCTGCAGTTCTTCCAGCGTCAGTTGCGACAGGTCGACACCCTTGAATTCAGCGGCCTTGACGGCGTGGCCAACGGCTTCGTGCGCATCGCGGAAGGGCAGGCCCTTTTTGGTCAGGTAGTCGGCGAGGTCAGTGGCGGTGGCGAAGCCCTGGGTTAGCGCGGCCTTCATGTTGTCGGCACGGACGGTGATGCCGCCGGCCATGTCGGCGAAGATGCGCAGGGTGTCGGTGACGGTGTCGACGGCGTCGAACAGCGGTTCCTTGTCTTCCTGATTGTCCTTGTTGTAGGCCAGCGGCTGCGACTTCATCAGGGTCAGCAGGCTCATCAGCTGGCCGTAGACGCGGCCGGTTTTGCCACGCGCCAGTTCCGGCACGTCGGGATTTTTCTTCTGCGGCATGATCGACGAGCCGGTGCAGAAGCGGTCGGCAATCTGGATGAAGCCGACGCGCGGGCTCATCCACATGACGAGTTCTTCCGACAGACGGCTGATGTGCATCATCAGCAGCGCGCAGGCGGCGGTGAATTCGATGGCGAAGTCGCGATCCGACACGGCATCCAGCGAGTTTTCGCAGACGCCTTCAAAACCCAGTTGCTCGGCGACGAATTCGCGGTCGATGGGGTAGGTGGTACCGGCCAGCGCGGCAGAGCCCAGCGGCAGGCGGGCGACGCGCTTGCGGCAGTCGGCAAAGCGTTCGCCGTCGCGGCCAAACATTTCAAAGTAGGCCAGCATGTGGTGACCAAAAGTCACCGGTTGCGCCACTTGCAGGTGAGTGAAGCCGGGCATCGGCGTGGCGGCTTCCTTTTCGGCCAGATCGACCAGTGCACCGCGGAAGGCCTTGAGCAGCATCTGGATGTCGTCGATGGCGTCGCGCAGGTAAAGGCGGATGTCGGTGGCGCCCTGGTCATTGCGTGAGCGGCCGGTGGGCAGGCGCTTGCCGGCATCGCCGACCAGCGCGGTGAGGCGCTTCTCGATATTCAGGTGCACATCTTCCAGGTCCAGCGACCATTCGAACTGGCCGGACTCGATCTCTTCCGTGACGATAGCCATGCCGCGCTCGATGTCGGCGAGGTCCGCTGCCGCGATGATGCCCTGCTTGGACAGCATGCGGGCGTGGGCCAGCGAGCCACGGATATCCTGGCGCCACATGCGTTGATCGAAATCGACCGACGCGGTATAGCGTTTGACTAGATCGGAGACCGGCTCGGAAAAACGGCCGGCCCAAGTGTATTGATTGGCGTTGGAGGTCATGACTTGGGTCTAAAATCGCAAAGATGGCAAGTATACGGCACTTTCCCGCGACGCATCCCCTACCCGACTGGCGCAATGTCGGGGTGGTCCTGCGCACCTTGCTTGGGGTCAATGCGCTGGCCGCGCTGGCGGCGCTGTTGCTGAGCAACAGCCTGAGTGCCTGGCCGGGGCTGTTCATGGATGTGGCCTCGTTCGTCGAACCGGTGTTGCTGCAGGCGGTGGGGCTGCTGGCGCTGTTGCGTGACCTGCTTTGGCGCTTGCCCTTGCGCGCTGGCCAGGCGGCGGTGCTGGGTATCGTTGCGCTGCTGGCCTTACTGGCGTCCATCTATGCGCAATCGCTTGGCCTGGCCGATGCCGGCATGATCGGGCGGGCGGTGTTGCTCAGTCTGGGTGCCAGCGGCCTGATGCTGATTTATTTTGAGCTGCGTTCGCGCGCCTTTTCGCCGGTGCTGGCGGAGGCCCGGCTGGCGGCGTTGAACGCGCGCATCCGTCCCCACTTTTTGTTCAATTCGCTGAATGCCGTGCTGTCGCTGGTGCGGGCCCGGCCACAGCAGGCCGAAATGGCGCTGGAAGCCTTGTCCGACCTCTTCCGCGCCGCCATGCGCGATCCGGGGGAATTGGTGCGACTCGCGGATGAAATCGAGCTGGGCAAACAATACCTGGCCCTGGAGGGCTTGCGTCTGGGTGAGCGTCTTGCGGTCGACTGGCAGATTGAAGGGATTTCGCCCGAGCAACCCATTCCCCCGCTCATTTTGCAGCCCTTGCTGGAAAACGCCGTGGGCCACGGCATTGAACCGCTGCCGGAAGGTGGCGTGATCCGCGTCGAAATGACGCGCCAGCGCGAGTATCTGCGCATTGCCATCGATAACCCGGTGCTGGCACAGGGGGCGGTGGTGTCGGGGAATCGCATTGCGCTGGCCAATATCCGCGAACGCCTCAGCCTGTATTACGATCTGGCCGCCCGCCTTGAAATCAAGGAAAGTGCCGATCATTACCATGTCGAAATCCTGCTGCCATGCCAAGCTCGCTAAAAATCCTGATTGTTGACGACGAAGCCCTGGCGCGTGAGCGCCTGCGCAGCCTGCTGGGCGACATTGCCGGACAATGCCCGACCCAGGTCGTGGCTGAGGCGGCGAACGGCTTGCAGGCGCTGGAGTGTCTGCGCGAGCAAGTGGTTGACGTGGTTCTGTGCGATATCCGCATGCCGGGCATGGATGGCATCGAACTGGCCTTGCATCTGGCGCGGCTGGCCCAGCCCCCGGCGATCATCTTTACGACCGCTTACGACAATTACGCGGTGCAGGCTTTTGACCTCAATGCGGTCGATTACCTGCTCAAGCCGGTGCGCGCCCAGCGTTTGCTGGCGGCCCTGCAAAAACTGCCGGCGGCGCAGCCGGCAACCGAGATGCTGGCCGGCATCGGGCAACAACTGCGTGGTGGGGGACGCACGCATCTTTCCTGCCATGAGCGGGGGCGGCTGCTCCTGGTGCCGGTGGCCGAGGTGCTGTATTTCAAGGCGGATCTCAAATATGTCGCCGCCCGCACGGTTGACCGCGAGTATCTGCTCGACGAGTCGCTGACGCATCTGGAAACCGAATTTGCCGACCGTTTTCTGCGCCTGCATCGGGCCGTGCTGGTGGCGCGGCAGGCGATTGGCGGGTTTGAACGGGCCGCCGGCGATGATGCCGATGCCTATGGCTGGGCGCTGTTGCGCGGGGCCGCTGACAAGCTGCCGGTC
>JAKLLI010000281.1 GCA_023150195.1 Azonexus sp. | reverse complement strand
CAATATCCGCGTACCACATCCAGGAATAATCCCCAAAGCGGGTAATCGTCAGTCCGCCCAGCCAGGCACCGAGAAAGCCGCCAATCTGGTGCGACAACAAGGTCAGGCCGAACAGGGTGCCGAGGTAACGCACGCCGAACAGCTTGCCGACAATGGCGGCGGTCGGCGGCACCGTCGCCAGCCAGGTAAACCCGAGGCCGGCGGCAAACACGTAAAAGGTCCAATCGGTGCGCGGCATCATCAGGTAGAGGATGACCAGCACGGCCCGCGAGCCGTACATGGCGGCGAGCACGTATTTGCTCCGATAGCGCGACACGCAATGACCGGCGTACAGGCTGCCGAAAATGTTGGCCAAACCAATGATGGCCAGCGACCAGCTGGCGACCGAAGGCGGCAGGCCACACAAATTAACCTCGCCCGGCAAGTGGGTCACCAGAAATGCAATGTGAAAGCCGCAGGTAAAAAATCCGGCATGCAACAACAGGTAGCTGCGATCTTTCATGGCCGTGCGGATGGCGAGCATCACCCCACCCTCGTCACTGGCGTGTTTGGCTGGCGCACCTGCTTCAGCCACCGGGGTCAGTTTGCCAATCAGCGGCAACGCGGCCAGCACCGCCAGCGCCATGGCCCACATCGCACCCATCCAGCCGATACCCTGAATCAGTTTTTGCAAGACCGGGGCAAAAACGAATTGGCCAAAAGAACCGCCCGCGTTGATCACGCCCGATGCTGCCCCACGCGCCTCGACCGGCAAACGCTGGGCCGCGGCGCCAATCAGCACCGAAAAACTGCCCGCGCCAGAGCCCATCGCGGACAGCAAGCCCAGCGACACCACCAGCCCGATCCCGGAGTCCATGAACGGCGTCACTGCGCTGCCGATGGCCAGCAGGATCAAGCCCCCGACCAGCACGGCACGCGGACCATAGCGGTCGGCTACGGCCCCGGCCACCGGCTGGATCGCACCCCAGGTAAATTGACCCACAGCCAGCGCAAAGCTGATGGTGGCAATCCCCAGACCCGTGGCCCCATCGAGCGGACTGATGAATAAACCGAGCGACTGGCGTGCGCCCATGGTCACCATCAGGATGCCGGCTGCCGCCAGGGTGACGACCAGTACATCGGGGCGATTCAGGGTACGAAACATGGAAGGACCCAAAAAGAAGGAAAAAACGATTGCCCGGGCATGACGCGGCAATCAGGTCGGCAAATCAAAGCCCTTGAGCTTGCGATACATGTCCACCGCGTAGGAGTCGGTCATGCCCGCGACAAAGTCGGCAACCTGCAGCAGACGGACATACGGATCGGCATCCGGTTCCCCACCGTGACCCAGAAACTGGGCTGGCAGCAATTTAAGCAACATCCGTTCGCGGGTGGTGAAACGTGTGCCCGGCACCCCGGCACGGGCTTCGACGGCCTCGGTAAACAAGGCCAGCAAAGCCCCCAGCACTTCAAAACCGGCAGTTTCGATTTCCAGTGCCGGCCGGGCGGTATAAATGGTTTCCTTGGCCAGTTTAAGGACCGCCTGCAACGGATGCGCAATCGGCGACTGTTCAAGCAGTTCCTCGTCAAAATGCCCGTTGAGGATGGCCTCCTCGTTTTCCAGAAACACGGCGGCGGCACTCTCCAGCAAACGACCGATGGCCTTGGCGCGCAGGTACTCCAGCCGTTCCTTGGGATCGTGCAGACGGTCCAGGCGTCCACCGTTGATGCTGTTGCCGGCCAGATCGCCGAGCAGGCATTCGGCATCCCGGTAGCTGACAAAGCCCAGACGGGCCGCATCTTCCAGATCGACAATCAGGTAACAGGTGTCATCGGCCACCTCGACCAGAAAGGCCAGCGGGTGGCGACGCCACGCTGTACCCGGAATTCGCTCGACTAACCCGGTCGACCGTGCAACCCGGGCAAAATTGTCGGCATCCTGTTGGAAGAAGCCGAATTTCTTGCCGCTTTTGCCATCCAGATCGACGTCGACCGCAGAAGGCCGCGGATATTTGGTAAAGGTCGCCAGCACGGCACTGGTCAGTTGCAGGCCACCGGGATTGGCCGGACTTTGCAGCCGGGAAACGATGCGAAAGCCCTGTGCGTTGCCTTCGTAGCGCTCAAAATCTGCACGCTGTGCTGGCGTAAACGCATGGCGTTCAAGCAGGCCGGAACTGCGAAACCATTCACGAATGGCATCCTCCCCAGCGTGGCCAAAAGGCGGATTGCCAATATCGTGCGCCAGACAGGCTGCGGCCACAATCGCCCCGAAATCGCCGGATTCAACTTCAGGCAAGCCATGGCGAGCAATGATCTCGCGCCCGACCACCGCCCCCAGCGAACGCCCGACACAGCTGGCTTCCAGGCTATGCGTCAGGCGGGTGCGAACATAATCGCTTTTGGACAGCGGAAAAACCTGGGTTTTATCCTTCATCCGCCGGAATGCGGAGGTAAAGACGATCCGGTCGTAATCCTGCTGAAAAGCCGTGCGCTCCGGCGTTCCCGGTGCCGTGCCAGCACCGATGCGGTCTGCCGACAGCAGTTTTTCCCAGATTGCGCGTTTGCCCATGCCTTCCACCTTCCCTGTTCGATGGGCTGCGAGTTTACTCTGCTTCCAGCATGGCCCGCACATGCTCGGGCAAAGGCACGGATTTACCGGTTTGCGTATTCATCCACACCACTTTGGCCGCGCCTTCGGCGTAGACCGTGCCATCGATGCACATGTCCACATAAGTCTGGCAACTTGAACGCCCCACGGCACCGACATAGGTTTTGACTTCCACCTCGCCCGGATAAGTCATCGGCACCAGAAATGTGCAACTGGCGTTGATGATGACCGGACCGTCGCCACCAGGACGGACAGGGACCTGCATGGCCTCGATCCACTCGACGCGCGCCTGCTCCATGTAGCGGAAATACACGGTGTTATTGACATGCCCGTAGGCATCCATATCGCCCCAGCGAATGGGCATTTTTGTGACGTGAATCAGCTTCTTGCGATGTTCCATAGGGTTCACTACGATGAGGGGTTGATGAAGCAGTTTCCATACTGTACCGTATTGCCAGTCGCGTCACAAATACCTAAAAAGAGGAGACATCATGGAACGCGAAGCCATGGAATTCGACGTCGTCATCGTCGGTGGGGGCCCGGCCGGTCTGGCTTCGGCCATCCGCCTCAAGCAACTGGCTGCCGAAGCCGGTCGCGAACTGGCG
>JAKLLI010000280.1:3265-4751 GCA_023150195.1 Azonexus sp. | reverse complement strand
AGCAAAAAAAGCCTTAACAGGGCATTTCCGGGGAGGCTTGTCGGATGGACGGTCAGGGATTTCCCAAGTGGATTGATTTCTATCGGTAAAGCGCTATAATTCCGGGTCTTTTTTCCAGCTAACGAAAGTATTCTCATGGTTGTTATCCGTCTTGCCCGTGGTGGCGCCAAGAAGCGTCCGTTCTACAACATGGTTGTTACCGATTCCCGCAATCGCCGTGACGGTCGTTTTGTCGAGCGTATCGGCTTCTACAATCCGGTGGCCTCCGGCAATGCTGAAGCCCTGCGTATCGCCGCCGATCGCCTGGCTTACTGGCAGCAAAACGGCGCTCAGCTGTCCCCGACGGTCGCTCGTCTGGTAAAGCAGCACGCCGCTCAGCAGGCTGCCTGAGTCCGTATTTCCCTTGGCTGGTAACGATATCGTCGTATTGGGTCGCCTTGGCGACCCCTACGGTATCCGGGGCTGGTTAAGGCTGCATCCCTACGGGGATGATCCGCTCTCCTGGGCAGAAATGCCTGTTTGGTGGCTTGGTGTCGAAGGTGGTCCTTGGCGGGAAGTTGCGCTTAAAGGACTGAAGCCGCATGGTGACGGTGTTGTTGTGCTGCTTGAAGGTGTCAGCGATAGAACAGCTGCGGAAGTGCTCAAGGGGACCTTGGTCGGGGCGCCGAGAAGTTGTTTGCCGGTTACCGGGGCGGACGAGTTTTACTGGGCTGACTTGATTGGCCTGAGCGTGGTAAACGCCGAAGGTGAAACCTTGGGCCAGGTGGGCGGGCTCATCGAAACCGGGGCCAACGCTGTGATGCGTGTGGTTTCTGTTGACGAGACCGAGCGCTTGTTGCCGTTTGTCGCCTCGGTGGTGTTGACGGTCGACAAGGCCGCAGGAAAGATTCTGGTGGCCTGGGGCAGCGACTGGTGATCCGGTTCGATTGCGTGACGCTGTTTCCGGAAATGTTTGCGGCCGTCACGCAGAGCGGAATTACCCGCCGTGCGCTGGAAGAACATCGCTGGGCGTTTCAGGCGTGGAATCCGCGGGATTATGCGGAAAATGCCTGGCGTCGGGTCGATGACCGGCCGTTTGGCGGTGGTCCGGGCATGGTGATGCAGGCGGCACCGCTGGAGGCGGCCATTGCAGCAGCCAGGCAGGCGCAGCAGGCTGTCGGGGTTCGGGCCAGTCGGGTGATTTATCTTTCCCCGCAGGGCGCGCCGCTGACGCATGCGCGTGTGATGCAACTGGCGCAAGGTGGCGAGGGGGTGATCCTTCTCTGCGGCCGCTATGAAGGAATTGACGAGCGCCTGATCGAACGCTGTGTCGATGAAGAAATTTCGATCGGAGATTTTGTGCTTTCCGGCGGCGAGTTGCCGGCGATGGCGTTGATTGACGCCGTTGTCCGTCAGTTGCCGGGGGTGCTCGGAGATGCTGCTTCGGCGGTGGAAGATTCGTTTGTCGGTGGTTTGCTGGATTGTCCGCACTACACCCGTCCTGAGA
>JAKLLI010000280.1:0-3207 GCA_023150195.1 Azonexus sp. | reverse complement strand
CGGCGGTGTTGCTTTCAGGAGACCACAAAAAAATTCGTCGCTGGCGGCTTAAGCAGTCGTTGGCGCGAACCCGGAAGCGTCGCCCGGATTTGTTGGCGCACCGCGGGTTGACCGCGGAAGAGACGCAACTACTCACGGAAATTTCCGGAGAGGAGCAATGCGGTGAGCATGTTGTATAAATTGAAGGAACTCACATGAACCTGATTCAACAGCTGGAACAAGAAGAAATCGCCCGTCTGGGCAAGACCATTCCCGAATTCGCACCGGGCGACACCGTTGTCGTTCAAGTGAAGGTGAAGGAAGGTACCCGCGAGCGTCTGCAGGCTTACGAAGGCGTCGTGATCGCCAAGCGTAACCGCGGTCTCAACTCCAATTTCATCGTTCGCAAGATTTCTTCCGGTGAAGGCGTCGAGCGTACGTTCCAGACCTATTCTCCGCTGGTGGCTTCGATTGAAGTCAAGCGTCGCGGTGATGTGCGTCGTGCCAAGCTGTACTACCTCCGCGAACGTTCTGGCAAATCCGCACGTATCAAGGAAAAGCTGCCGGCAAAGAAGGTTTCTGCTGCCTGATCCCTTCGGGAGCGACAGTCATTCAACGGGGCGCTGCGGCGCCCCGTTTTTTTGTGTCCATTTTTTTGTTTTGTTGTCGGTTGACCGTAGTCAGGTGGGGATTATTCGGCCGTCAGGCCGTAGAGCGTCTGCAGGCGCAGGCACTCTGGATTGCGCTGCCCGTCGGCGAGAAAGGCCGGGAATTCGCGGCAGGGGCTGGGACGATGCTCGTAGATGGTGCACTGCCCACTTTCCCCCAGCGCAATACAGCGACCCTGTCCCTGTTCCGTGCCGCGCATGCAGGCGCGGAAGGGTGTCACCGAGGTGGCGAGTTCGGCGGGAACGGTGCCACCGGGCTGGCTATCCAGTTCGCCGTGGTAGAAAGAGAGGCGATAGTGACGGCAACACAACCCACAGCGGAAGCAGGGATTGTTTTGGGCGGCCATGTCGTAGAACACGCGGCCGTCTTCCTGGGGGAGCGCAATTTGCGGGTCAGGCATGATCAGCATGGCCTGCCGTGTCCGGCAGGCCTTCCAGAATCGATCAGACGGTGGTTTTGTCCTTTTCGATCAGCGCGTAGGCCGAATGATTGTGGATGGATTCGAAATTTTCTGATTCCACCACATAGGCGTCGATACGCGTTTCGGCATTCAGACGGGCGGCGACGTCGCGCACCATGTCTTCGACAAATTTCGGGTTGTCGTAGGCGCGCTCGGTAACGTACTTCTCGTCCGGGCGCTTGAGCAGGCCAAAGAGTTCGCAGGAGGCTTCTGCTTCAACCAGCTGAACCAGTTCCTCGATCCAGACGAAATCATTGGTCCGGGCGGTGACGGTGACGTGCGAACGCTGATTGTGGGCGCCGCGCTCGGAGATCTTTTTTGAGCAGGGGCAGAGGCTGGTCACCGGGACGACGACCTTGGTCGAGGTGACGATTTCGCCATTCACGATGTCGCCAATGAAAGTCACGTCATAGTCCATCAGGCTCTGTACGCCGGAGATCGGCGCAGTCTTGTTGATGAAGTACGGGAAATTCATCTCGATATGCCCGGTTTCAGCTTCGAGTTTGACCACCATGTCACGCAGCATGGCGGGGAAATTTTCCACCGAAATTTCCCGTTCGTGGCTGTTCAGGATTTCCACGAAGCGTGACATGTGGGTGCCCTTGAAGTTATGCGGCAGACCAACATACATGTTGAACATGGCGATGGTGTGCTGAACGCCGGACGATTTGTCCTGAACCTTGATTGGGTGGCGGATCGATTTGATACCGACCTTATTGATGGCAATCTGGCGGGTGTCCGCGGAGTTCTGGACGTCGGGAATTGCTGTGTTGGGCTGGGTCATGGGCTGTTCTTGGTTAAATTATTGTCGGTTCAGGCGATCACGTACGCTATGCACGATGCCGTCCCTGTCGAGTCCGAGTTCGGCGAGCAACTGGCCTTGATCGCCGTGGTCGATGAAGCGGTCGGGGAGGCCTAGGCGCAACATGGGCACCTCGATTCCCAGTTCGGCGAGGACGCGCTCGACTTCCGAGCCGGCGCCGCCGATGACTGCGTTCTCTTCGAGAGTGACCAGCAGGGAATGGTTCCCCGCGAGTGTCTTCAACAGTTCGCGATCCAGCGGCTTGATGAAGCGCATATTAACCACGGTGGCATCCAGGACCTCGCCGGCGGCTGTTGCCGGACTGACCATGCTGCCGAAGGCGAGCAGGGCGACCTGCTGGCCGTGGCGGCGAACGTCCGCCTTGCCCAGCGGCAGCGTGTCCAGCGCTTCCGTCGGCACAGTGCCGCTGCCACTCCCGCGAGGGTAACGCACGAGGCTCGGGCCGTCATGGGCAAAAGCGGTGCTCAGCATCTGGCGACATTCGGCTTCGTCGGCAGGGGCCATGACCACCATGTTCGGAATGCAGGTGGTGAAGGAGATGTCGAAGGTCCCGTGATGGGTCGGACCGTCCGCACCCACCAGCCCGCCACGGTCAACCGCGAAAACTACGGGTAAATTCTGCAGGGCGACATCATGGATCAACTGATCGTAGGCGCGCTGGAGAAAGGTGGAGTAAATCGCGACGACGGGTTTCAGTCCTTCGCAAGCCAGGCCGGCTGCAAAAGTGACGGCGTGTTGCTCGGCAATGCCGACATCGAAATAGCGACTCGGGTAGTCGTTGGCGAAGCGGACCATGCCCGAGCCTTCGCGCATGGCCGGGGTAATGGCGACCAAACGGCTGTCGGCACGGGCCATATCGCACAGCCAGTCACCAAAAACCTGCGTGTAGGTGAGCTTGCCGCCGCCCTTCCCCGTGGCAATGCCTTGGTCGGCAGCAAACTTGCCAACGCCGTGGTACAGGATGGGGTCGTTTTCGGCGAGCTTGTAGCCTTGGCCCTTTTTGGTAATCACGTGCAGGAATTTCGGGCCCTTGAGCTTTTTCAGGTTTTCCAGCGTGGGAATCAGGGCATCGAGGTTGTGACCGTCAATCGGTCCGTAATAGTGAAAGCCGAATTCCTCAAACAGCGTGCCGGGCGCGATCATGCCCTTGACGTGCTCTTCTGCGCGACGGGCCAGCTCCAGCAAGGGCGGGGCGAAACCGAGCATGTGCCGGCCGGCCTCCCGGGCGACGTTGTAGGTCTTGCTGGAGGTCAGTCGGGTCAGGATGTTGTTCAGC
>JAKLLI010000279.1 GCA_023150195.1 Azonexus sp. | reverse complement strand
ACAACGGCCGCGTAGCTCCTGGAGCTGTTTTTCCAGCGCTTGGAGTTCACCGATTCGACGAACGACGTGTCCGATGTGATCATCGAGCAAACGGTTTACCTCGCCGCAGTTTTCCTCCGGCGATTCCTTGAAGTGCAACAGCGTCCGAATCTCGTCGAGGGTCATGTCCAAGCCACGACAGTGCCGAATGAAGGTCAGTCGCTCTTGGTGCATTGGCCCATAGATACGGTAATTTCCCTCACTCCGAGCAGGTATCGGCAATAGTCCTTCCCGCTCGTAGTAGCGGATCGTTTCCACATTACTTCCCGCCAAACGCGCCAGTTCGCCGATTTTCATTCCAGCCATCCTTACGACCGGCCTGGCTGGAGTGCGATGATGGCCATGCCACCGAGAGATACGGCACTGCCCAGCAGATCCCAACGTGTCAGGGGAATTCCATCGACCTGCCATAGCCACAGCAAGGCGATCGCGACATAGACACCGCCATAAGCAGCGTAGATACGTCCGGCAGCACCTGGGTGCAGCGTTAGCAACCAGGCGAAAAGAGCCAGCGATACGGCAGCCGGAATCAATAGCCAGCGCGGGCGCCCCTGCGTCAGCACCAGCCAGGGCAAATAGCAACCGATGATTGTCGGCGCGCGTTTAAATTTGACCACCTGTGCGCGTTGAATTTTGACCAGGGGTGATAGCCACCTGACATAGGTTGGCTTGTGGATAAGTGTAGCTCAGAAACACTGCCTTCCGAGCCACGATGAATGCGTTGGGAAAGTCGTGGAGGACGAAGTCCGGAACGGATTTCCCAACGCGGCGCCGATTAGAATGGATCCTCCTCAGACTGCTTTCCACGCTTGCTCTGCTCGCGTGCCTTGATCCTCGACTTGGCGGTCGCGGTGCTGTGCCGGAAACGGAATGACTCGTTGCCAGTTTCCACGATATGGCAGTGATGCGTCAGCCGGTCGAGCAGTGCCGTCGTCATCTTGGCATCACCAAACACGCTCGGCCATTCGGCGAAGGTCAGATTGGTCGTGATCATCACACTGGTGTGCTCGTAGAGTTTCGACAGCAAGTGGAAGAGCAAGGCTCCTCCAGCCTGACTGAACGGCAGGTAGCCCAATTCATCGAGAATCACCAGATCCATGCGCAGCAGCCCCAAGGCAATCCGTCCAGCTTTGCCGGCGGCCTTCTCCTGTTCCAGGGCATTGACCAAATCCACAGTGGAGTAGAAACGAACCCGTTTGCTGTGATGGGTGATGCCGGAGACACCCAGTGCCGTGGCCAGATGTGTCTTGCCGGTGCCCGTACCGCCGATGAACACCACATTCTGCGCTTCCTCGGTAAAGGACAGGTCCGCCAGTTGCCGGATCAGCTTTTGATCGACCTTCGATTGCTCAAAGCCGAATCCGGCCAGATCACGGTGTACCGGGAAGCGGGCTGCATGCATCTGATAGCCAATCGAACGCATCACCCGATCCGTATGCTCAGCTTGCAGTAGATGCTCGATCAGCCAGCAGGATGCTTCTAGACGGCTGCTACCGTTCGCCGTCAGTTCCTCCCACGCACCGGCCATGCCGTGCAGACGCAGTTCCTTGAACTCGCTTATCAGCTCACGCATGGTCGGTTACCTCGGTACGCAAGCGGTCATAGCGACCGGTGTCGGCAATCGGCACTTCGCTGAGGGTGAGTACTGTTTCTACCGGTGGCGGCATGGGACCGGACTTCAGGCGGTTGAGCATGTTCTCGATGTGCTCGGCACTGGGCAGGCCAGACTCCAGCGCCAGATCAACGGCGACCAGCACCGCTTCCAGATCAAACTGCGCAATCGCTGACAGCACTTTCGCCATCACCCGATCGCCGCCTTCACGGCGCAAAAGCAAACCACGCAATCGTTGCAACGGCTCCGGCATGTCGGCAAACGGTGCGCCATTTCTCAAAGCACCTGGCTTGCGTTCAATCAGCGGGATGTAGTGCTGCCAGTCGTAGAGCGTTTGCTGGCGACTGAAATTGCGGGGATGACTGGCCACCCGGGTATCGTGCGCCACAATGTCGATCCGTTCCGGATAAAGACGCAAGCTGACGGCTTGGCCCACAAGTTCGCACGGCACCGAGTAGCGGTTGCGATCCAGCGTCACCAGGCAGGTGCTGGATACCTTCCCCAAGGTTTCAACATAGCCATCGAACGGCGCCACCATCGGCATCAGGCTCGGTTGCTCATGCTCGAGCATTTGAGCCACCGTCAGATCGACGTACTCAGGATGACGAAGTTCCTGCCACAGGCCACGGCAGCGTTCGAGCAGCCAGACGTTCAGTTCGTTGAAAGAGCTGAACCGCTCCTTGCCAGCATCCTGCCAGAGCCGCTGTCGGCTATCCTGGACATTCTTCTCGACGACGCCTTTCTCCCAGCCGCTGGCGACATTGCAGAAATCCGGGTCAAACAGGTAATGCGAGGCCATCGCCGAGAAGCGCGCATTGACAATGCGGGATTTGCCCTTCTGCACCTTGTCGACCGCCGTCTTCATGTTGTCGTAGATGCCGCGCCGGGGAATGCCGCCCAGGGCGGCAAACGAACGGGTGTGGGCATCGAACAGCATTTCGTGACCCTGCGTCGGGTAGGCCTGAACGACGAACGCCCGACTGGCACAGAGCTTCAGGTGGGAAGCGAGAATCTTCCGCCAGACCCCGCCAATGACCAGATGCTCTTCGCTCCAGTCAAACTGAAAGGCTTCGCCCAACTCGAAATGGAGCGGCACAAAGGCCTTGCTGACCGCCGCACCTCCATCGGCACGCCAGCGCCGGATGAATTCGGTGACCCGGCAGTAGGTGCCGGTAAATCCCGCAGCCTGCAATTCACCAAAGAGTTTCAGCGCTGTCCGCCGGTCGCGCTTCGGCCGACGGGCATCTGTTTCCAGGGCCTTGATGAGGCGCGCCGCATATGGCGCTATCTTGATGTTCGGGTTCTGCCGTTCGTACTTCGGCGTCGTCCCTTCCGGCGTCCGCAGCCAGCGCTTCACAGTGTTCCGGCTATACCCCGTCTTCCGCGAAATCTCGGACAGCGACAAGCCATCCCGGTAAAACAACCGCCGAATCCTTCCCAGTTCCTTCATGGTGATCATCTCCTAAAATCCTGCTCAAAAAATGAGCGGACGAGTTAATCACCCTGGTCAATTTTCAGCGCGCACTACCCCGCTTTTCTGGTCAGTTTTCAACGAGCGTCAACA
>JAKLLI010000278.1 GCA_023150195.1 Azonexus sp. | reverse complement strand
CTGCTGCTGATAAATTTGTTATTTTTTTAACTAAAAATCTCGGCTAGAATCCGGATTCCCGAGCCACCGCGATTGCCATGCCGCCCCCGAAACGCAAACCCGCTGCCAAAACCAACAAGGACCAGACCTGGCTACGCCTGTTCTGGATCGTCCTTATCCTGGGCGCCTTGGTTTCAACTGCGGTGGTCGCCTGGTACGTCTTTTCACCCGGCCGGGTGCAATCCGGAAATCAGGCAGCTTACGTCGCCGTCAATGTCAAAACCGTCGTGGGCGACCAGCGCAACGTGCAGTGCAAGCTGAAACTTGCCATTCGCCCGGATCGGGAAGAAGAACTCGCCGCTTACCTGCCGCTGCTGCAAGCCACCGTGGGCGAAACCTTGAGCAACGCCTATGCCGAACGCGGCGAACCACCCCCGACGGACGAGGTGCCGACCTTGTTGCGCAAGGCCATCAACGAGCGCCTGCCCAGCCATTTGCGGGTCAAGGAAGTGCTGGTTCAGCATCTGCTCTACGGTCTCTAGACCGATCAAAAACGCAACAACTGACTATTTTTTAAGCGTTAATTCGGGTAAAATCCGCGCCTTCCCCTGCTCGACCGCTGCCCTTCTCTCGCCCATGGATTTCGTCGGTTTCACCCTTCGCAACAATCTTTTCGTCGCACCGATGGCCGGCGTCACCGATCGCCCCTTCCGTCAGTTGTGCAAGAAGATGGGTGCCGGGCTGGCGGTCTCCGAGATGGTGACGTCCAACTCGCTGCTTTACGGCAGTGCCAAGACCCTGCGCCGCGCCAACCACACGGGCGAGGTCGCCCCGATCTCGGTGCAGATCGCCGGCGCCGACCCGAAGATGATGGCAGAGGCCGCGAAGCACAATGTCGACAACGGCGCCCAGATCATCGACATCAATATGGGTTGCCCGGCCAAGAAGGTCTGTAACGTCATGGCCGGTTCGGCCCTGATGCAGGATGAAAAACTGGTGGGCCAGATTCTCGACGCCGTGGTCGGCGCCATCCCGAACACCCCGGTCACCCTGAAATTCCGCACCGGCTGGAACATCGCCAACAAAAACGCGCCGACCATCGCGCGCATTGCTGAATCGGCCGGCGTGCGCGCTGTCGCCATCCATGGCCGCACCCGCTGCCAGCAATACACCGGCGAGGCCGAGTACGACACCATCGCGCTGGTCAAGACGCTGATCAAGATCCCGGTCATCGCCAACGGCGACATCACGACGCCCGAAAAAGCCAGACACGTGCTCGACGTCACCGGCGCCGACGGCATCATGATTGGCCGCGCTGCCCAGGGTCGCCCCTGGCTGTTTCGAGAAATCGAGCACTATCTGGCGACCGGCGAACACCTGCCGCCGGCTGAAGTGACTGAAATTCACGAAATCCTCAAGGCCCATCTTGAGGATCTCTATGCGTTTTACGGCCCGGAAACGGGATTCAAGGTCGCCCGCAAGCACATCTCCTGGTACACCAAGGGGCTGGTTGGCTCGGCGGCTTTCCGTAAGGAAATGAACGTCCTGCCCAGCATCGACCAACAGATGCAGGCAGTGAACGCGTTCTTCAGCCAACTGGCCGAAGAACACCGACACCTAAAATATTCAGAGGAGGCGTTGGCAGCATGAGCCAACATGACTTGGGGAAATGCATCACGGATTCGCTGGAACAGTACTTCCGTGATCTCGATGGCGAAAAACCCGCCGCCATCTATGACATGGTTTTAAAAAGCATCGAGAAGCCGATGCTTGAAGTGGTGCTGGCGAAGGCCGGCGCCAATCAGACGCTGGCCGCGGAGATGCTGGGCATCAACCGCAATACCCTGCGCAAGAAACTCACCGAACATCAACTTCTGTAAATCACCATGACCATCAAGC
Source organism: Azonexus sp. (assembly GCA_023150195.1). Taxonomy (GTDB): domain Bacteria; phylum Pseudomonadota; class Gammaproteobacteria; order Burkholderiales; family Rhodocyclaceae; genus Azonexus. The sequence goes on along the minus strand of JAKLLI010000278.1, from coordinate 1,362 downwards.
AAGCACTGATTTCCGTCTCCGACAAGACGGGTGTTCTCGAATTCGCCCAGGGCCTGGCCGCGCAAGGCGTCAAACTCCTCTCCACCGGCGGCACCGCAAAAATGTTGCGCGACGCCGGGTTGACCGTGACCGAGATCGGCGACTACACCGGCTTCCCGGAAATGCTTGATGGCCGCGTCAAGACCCTGCATCCGAAAGTGCACGGTGGCATCCTGGCCCGTCGCGATCTGCCGGAACACCTGGCGACCATCGAACAGCACGGCATCCCGACCATTGATCTGGTCTGCGTGAACCTCTATCCCTTTGCCGCCACCATCGCCAAGGCCGGCGTGACCCTGGAAGATGCCATCGAGAACATCGACATCGGCGGCCCGGCCATGGTCCGTTCGTCGGCCAAAAACTACAATGGCGTCGCCATCGTCACCGATCCGGAAGACTACACCCCGCTGCTCGCCGAAATGCAGGCCAACGGCGGCGCACTGGCGCTGGCGACCCGCTTCAACCTGGCCAAGAAGGCGTTCACGCACACCGCCCGCTACGACAGCATGATCGCCAACTGGCTGACCGGCCTCGACGAAGGCGCTGAAGCTCAACCGGCCGAAGCCGCGCCGACCCCGGCGATTTTCCCGGCCAAGCTGCAACTGGCGTTTGCTCGCACCGAAATCCTGCGCTACGGCGAGAATTCACACCAGCAAGCCGCCTTCTACCGCGACACCATTGCACTGCCGGGCAGCATCGCCGCTTACACCCAGTTGCAGGGCAAGGAACTGTCCTACAACAACATCGCCGACTCGGATGCTGCCTGGGAATGCGTCAAGGCTTTCGATGCCCCGGCCTGCGTCATCATCAAGCACGCCAACCCGTGCGGCGTGGCCATAGCCGGCACCTTGCTTTCTGCCTACGAAAAGGCCTTCCAGACCGATTCCACCTCGGCTTTCGGCGGCATCATCGCCTTCAACGGCGAAGTAGGCCTCGATGTTGTTGAAGCCATGAACGCCCGCAAGCACTTTGTTGAAGTGCTGATCGCCCCGTCTTTCACCGCCGAAGCCCAGGCCGCGTTGGCCTCCAAGACCAACCTGCGCGTGCTGGTTGTGCCGCTCGGTCGTGACCTGAACAAACTGGAACTGAAGCGCGTCGGCGGCGGCCTGCTGGTGCAGACGGCCGACGATTTCACCGCCCAGGCTTCAGGCCTGAAGGTCGTCACCAAGGTGCAGCCGACCGCCCAGCAGATCGAAGACCTGCTCTTCGCCGAGCGCGTCGCCAAGTTCGTCAAGTCCAACGCCATCGTCTTCTGTGGCGGCGGCATGACCCTGGGTGTCGGTGCCGGCCAGATGAGCCGCGTCGATTCGACCAAGATCGCCA
>JAKLLI010000277.1 GCA_023150195.1 Azonexus sp. | reverse complement strand
TATGAAACCATGCCGGGCTGGGAAGGCACCACTTTCCGCGTCAAGCGCTGGGAAGACCTGCCGGTCAACGCACAGGCTTACCTCAATCGCCTCGAAGCCTTGTGCGTAGTGCCAATTGCCATTGTGTCAACCGGGCCGGAACGGGATGAAACCATTTTGAAACAGCACCCCTTCAAGTAAGCGCGGTTGCTGCAGAGAAAATGGGCCCGAAAGTCGGGCCCATTTTGTTATCGGGCGGGAACGGCTTGCCAGCCTTCCGGGCAGGCTTGGGTGTACGGATAGTATTGGCCGGAAGAGCCGCAGTAGTACCAACTGCCAGAAGGCGGAGGCGGAGGGCTATAGACGGCTTGCGGTGCCGCTTGCTGGTGCAGCAGGGTGCCAATGCTCAGTCCACCGATGGCCAGCAGGGCTGCCGGGCCAATCCAGTGATGACGTGATGGTGAGTGGCTGTGGCGATGCTCGTGATGTACCGGCGGCGGATAATAGCCCCGGTGTCCATGATGACGCTCAGGCCCAGCCTGTGCGCTGCCGATCGAGGATAGCAGCAGGGTGGTACTGAGCAGGGCAACGGTAATTTTTTTCATGATCTGCCTCGCAAAAGGGGTGTGGAACGCAGATCAGCTTAAAGACAAGCAGGTGTCACGGTTGCAAGCAACTGTGAGCAAATGTTAAACGAAGGGAATGAGATGAATGTGAGAGAATCCGGGCCTGCAGCACGTGGGCCGGAAATGAAAAAAGGCCTTGTATCGACAAGGCCTTCAATCAAAATCGCTGGTGCCCAGGAAGGGACTCGAACCCCCACGCCTTGCAGCGCTAGTACCTGAAACTAGTGCGTCTACCAATTCCGCCACCTGGGCACAGGTGCGAAGAGCCGCCATTATAGTGGAAGAAAAACTGATGTCAAGAAAAAAACTCACAAAAATTCGTCGAGCCGATCCTTTTTTTGCGCGCGAGTCTGAGCGCTATGAATTTCCCCTGCCTTCACGCGAATACATTCTGCAGATGCTGGCAGATGAAGGACGACCCACGAGCTTCGATCAGCTTTCTGATTTACTGGATATCGCCAATAGCGAGCGTGACATGTTCCAGCGCCGCCTCGCCGCCATGGAGCGCGAAGGGCAGTTGATGCGCAATCGCCGGGGCGATTTCATCATTCCCGAGCGCGCTAGTTTGACCGCCGGCCGGATTCAGGGGCATCAGGACGGCTATGGGTTTCTCGTGCCGGACGATGGTAGCCCCGATATCTTTCTCGATCAGCGTCAGATGGGTAAGGTCCTGCATGGTGACCGGGCGCTGGTTCGGGTGGTTGGAACCGATCGAAAGGGGCGTCCAGAGGGCAGTATTGTCGAAGTCACCGAACGCGCCAACAGCAAGCTGGTTGGGCGGGTCTTTGTCGAGCATGGCGTGGTGATTGTTGTGCCGGAAAACAAGCGCATTGCGCAGGATATTCTGGTTCCCCCGGAAAAGAAGACCAAGAGCCCCCCCGTTTCCGGGCAGGTCGTGATGGTGGAAATCATCGAGCAGCCGAGCAAGCATTCCAAGCCGATTGGACGCATCATCGAAGTGCTGGGCAACTACGCTGACCCGGGGATGGAAATCGAGATTGCACTGCGCAAGCACGATCTGCCTTTCGAGTTCTCCGCTGCGGCGCTGGAAGAAAATCGCAAGCTGCCTGACAAGGTGCGCAAACTTGACCTGAAAGGCCGAGAGGATTTGCGCGATCTACCGCTGGTGACGATTGATGGTGAAACTGCCCGGGATTTTGATGATGCGGTGTTTTGCGAGCGACAGGGGCGTGGATGGCGTCTGGTGGTGGCCATCGCCGATGTTTCCCATTACGTCAAGCCGGGCATGGCACTCGACAAGGAGGCGCTGCAACGGGGTAATTCCGTTTATTTCCCGCGGCGCGTCATTCCCATGTTGCCGGAAAAACTGTCCAACGGCATCTGCTCGCTGAATCCTGACGTGGAACGACTGGCGATGGTGTGCGACATGGCCATCAGTGCGACGGGAAAGATCGGGAAATACCGCTTCTATCCAGCGGTTTTCCGCTCCCATGCGCGGTTGACCTACAACATGGTCTGGTCCTGGCTGAGCGGGCAAACAAAGCCGGAAAGCGAGGTTCACCTTGGCGTGCTGCCGCATGTGCAGGATCTCTACAAACTGTTTGCTGCGTTGCATAAAGCCAGAGTCAAACGTGGGGCCATTGATTTCGAAACCACCGAGACCCAGATGCTGTTCAATGATCAGGGCAAGATCGAAAACATCGTGCCGGTAGTACGAAATGACGCGCATCGGATTATTGAGGAATGCATGCTGGCAGCGAATGTCTGCGCCTCGGATTTTTTGGCTTCACATCAGCACGCCTGTCTGTATCGCATTCACGAATCGCCTTCCGAAGACAAACTCAAGAATCTCCGTGCCTTCCTTGGCGAGTTCGGCTTGGCTTTGGGTGGCGGCGACGACCCGCGTGCCAAGGATTACGCCATTCTGCTCGAGAAGATCAAGGCGCGTCCCGATTTTCAGTTGTTGCAGACGGTCATGCTCCGTTCCCTGAAACAGGCCATGTACAGCCCTGACAATGTCGGCCATTTTGGCTTGGCCTATGAGCATTACAGCCACTTCACTTCGCCAATTCGACGCTATCCCGATCTGCTCGTCCATCGGGCGATCAAGGCCGTATTACTGAAGGAAACGTACACGCCAACCCTGGCTTGGGACGACATCGGACTGCAATGTTCGGCAACCGAAAGGCGGGCAGATGAGGCCACCCGTGACGTGGAAAACTGGCTGAAGACCTTCTTCATGAAGGAGCGAATCGGCGAGGAGTTTACGGGCACGATTTCCGCTGTGACGGCGTTTGGTATTTTTGTGGCGCTGGACGAGGTGTATGTCGAAGGGCTGATTCACGTCTCAGAGTTGGGGCAGGATTATTTCCAGTTCGACAACATCAAGCATCAGATGTTGGGAGAGCGGACCGGTGAGCGTTTCCGTCTGGGCGACCGGGTTCGGGTCAAATTGGTGCGTGCCGATCTGGAGTCCAACAAGATTGATTTCGTGCTGATCCGCGAGGAAAAAGCGGCCGCAAAGCCGCGCAAGCCGGGAGCGAAATCCGGCGCCAAAACGGCAAACAAGCTGAGCGGCAAGGCTGCGGGCAAGGGCGTAGCCAAGGGGGTTGCCAAGGGGGTTGCCAAGGGGGTTGCCAAGGGGGTTGCCAAGGGGGTTGCCAAGGGGGTTGCCAAG
>JAKLLI010000276.1 GCA_023150195.1 Azonexus sp. | reverse complement strand
CGGCAACCACCGATTCCGGGTCGATGCCGGTCAACTGGTTCGGCACGATGTGGCCCAGTTTCTCAAACCAGAAGTTGGCCACGGCTTGCAGCACGGCGCCCTTCTTGGGAATGGGGTCCGGCAGGATGACGTCGAAGGCGGACAGGCGGTCGGTGGTGATAATCAGCAGCTTGTCGGCGTCGACCGCGTAAATGTCGCGGACCTTGCCTTTGGAGAGGAGGGGCAGGCTGGTGAGGGAGGATTCGAAAAGCGGAGCGGTCACGGTCGTGGTTCCGAATAAGCAAAAGCGGGATTATAAATCAGTGCGCGTCGCCTTCTTCGGCGGCGAGCTTTTTGCGCATGCGATGTGTTCCCCAGGCAATCAGCCCGGCGATGAGCGGGATGGAGACTGCGGTGATCACATCGGTATTGAGGTGGTGCAGTTCCTTGCTGCCCTTGGCCAGGTATTGCACCAGTTGCGAGCCGTAGTAGGTGAGCACGACCACCGACAGGCCTTCCACGGTTTCCTGCAGGCGCAGTTGCAGCTTGGCGCGGCGATTCATCTGGCCGAGCAGTTCCTGGTTCTGGCGCTCCAGCTCCATGTCGACGCGGGTGCGCAGCAACTGGCTGGTACGGGCGATGCGGGCGGAGAGGTCTTCCTGGCGCGATGAAATGGCCGCGCAGGTGTTCAGGGCGGGGGCCAAGCGGCGTTCCATGAAGCCCTTGATGGTGGGATAACCCGACACACGGGTTTCCTTGAGTTCCAGCACGCGCTGCTGCACCAGCCGGTAATACGCTGCTGCCGCGCCAAAACGGAAGTTGGTGCTGGCCACCGAGTGTTCCACTTCGGCGGCCAGCTTGGTCAGATCGGTGAGGACGGCGCGCTCGTCATTGGGGTTGGCGGCGCTGACCATGCGATCGATCAACTGGGCGAGATCGGCTTCGGCGCGATTGAGCAGCTTGCCCACCGATTTGGCCACCGGAAACGCGAGCAGGGCCATGATGCGATAGGTTTCGATTTCGAGCAGACGCTGAATGATCCGGCCAGTCCGCAGTTTGCCCATGCTGTCGTCGACCACCGTGAAGCGCGAAAAACCCTCGTGAATGCGGAAGTCGGTGAACAGCCAGGCCGCCTGGCCGGCAATCTGGGAGACGATCTGGGTATCGGTGCTGTCGCTGCCGAGGTGCCAGAGAATTTCGGTCGGACTGCTGCTGCCTTTGGCCAGCAATTCAATATGGCTGGCGCTGATGATCTGCCCCGGAATATTCTGGATCCAGGCCTGCGGGACGACATCGAGTGCGGTTTCGCCGCTGCGGGGTGTCGCGCGCGGCTGGGCAAAGAATGTGTAGGTGGAGAACTCGCCGTGCAATTCCCATTTCAGCCGGAAGTCCCCGCAATCGATGATCAGGTGCGCGGCTTCTTCATTGGGGGCGACAGGTAAACCGAGGCGTTCGTAGAGTCGACCGAGGTGGGCTTTCTCCTCGGCCAGCGTATGTTCGGCACGGGTGAAGGCCATGAAACTGACCAGTGCCGGCGCTTCCAGCGGAATCGGCGGACGGGTGTGCACCTCGTCGTTGAGGCGTTGGCGTAGGGGATGGGAGCGCAGTTCCACGGTGAGGCAGTCGAGTTCAGGAGCGGCAAATGTACCGCAAAAACCCGCAGCGGCGCGTGTCGCCCGAGGCGGGGTGAAAAGCCGATATCATCGCCCTCCTTCCCCCTTGAGACGTCCGTCATGAAATTCCGCTCCGTCACCTTTGATCTCGATGGCACCCTGCTCGATACCGTGGGCGATCTGGCCGAGGCCTGCCGGCTGATGCTGCTCGATCTCAATCTGCCCACCCGCAGCGAAGCCGAAATCCGCAGTTTTGTCGGGCGCGGGATGGTGGTGCTGGTCGAACGCTGCCTGAATCGCGGGGTGCCGCCTGACGAGGCGCTGATGGCGCGCGCCGTGGCGGCGTTTCAGACCCGCTATGCTGCGGTCAACGGGCAAAACACCCGGTTTTTCGATGGGGTGCGTGAAGGTTTGCGGGCCTGGCAGGCGACGGGCTTGCCGATGGCGGTGGTCACCAACAAGCCCGCCGCATTCACCTTGCCCCTGCTCGAACGGACCGGGCTGAAAGCGTATTTCCCGGTGGTCGTCTCCGGCGACACCACGCCGCATCGCAAGCCGCACCCGGCGCCGCTCTTGCACGCATGCGCCGCCCTGGGCGTTGATCCGGCCTTCAATTTGCACATTGGCGATTCCAGACACGATATTGAAACCGCCAGAAACGCGGGTTGCGCGGTATATTGCGTGCCCTACGGCTATAACGAAGGTGAGGCTGTGCGTGCGGCAGATTGTGATGGGCTGGTCCCTGATCTGTGCGCCGCGCTGGACCTGGCCCAAAGCCGATGAAAACCGCCACGGCGGTGCTCGCAAAAAAATAATTCAATGTCTCAGGAGAGCTCAGCATGCCAATTCAACTGGCTGTCGTTCGGGAGCGCGCGGACGGTGAACACCGCACCGCGCTGGTTCCGGAAACCGCCAAGAAATTTGTTGCCCTCGGCGCCCGCATCCTCATGGAGCAAAGCGCCGGCACGGACAGCCATTTTCTTGATTCCGATTTTTCCGATGTGGCGCTGGTCCCCGATATCGTCGGCGCCTATGGGGCAGCGCAACTGATTTTGCGGGTCACGCCGCCGTCGACCGCAGAAATCGCCGCGATGCCCGAGGGGGCGGTCTTGATCGGCTTGCTCAGGCCGTTCGAATCCCGCGAGCGACTGGCTGCGCTGAACGCGAAAAAAATCACGGCCTTCTCGCTCGAACTGCTGCCACGCATTTCGCGGGCGCAAAGCATGGACGCGCTGTCATCGCAGGGGGCCTGTTCCGGGTACCAGTGCGGCCTGATCGCCGCCGCCCGCTGCACCAAGTTCTTCCCCATGCTGACCACGGCAGCCGGCACGATTCGCCCGGCGCGGGTATTGGTGATCGGTGCCGGCGTGGCGGGTTTGCAGGCGATTGCCACCTGCAAGCGACTCGGTGCCATGGTCGAAGCCTATGACGTGCGTGCGGCGGCCAAGGAGCAGATTGAATCGCTGGGCGCCAAGTTTGTCGATACCGGCGTTTCGGCCGATGGTGCCGGCGGCTATGCTCGCGAACTGACCGCCGAGGAAAAGGCCGCGCAGGCGGAGAAGCTGGCCAAGGCCATCGCTGCCGCCGACGTGGTGTTTTCCACGGATGCGATTCCCGGCAAAAAAGCGCCGGTGATCATTACCCGCGAAATGG
>JAKLLI010000275.1 GCA_023150195.1 Azonexus sp. | reverse complement strand
CATCCGCAGAGCGTGATCCATTCAGCTGTTCAATATTTGGACGGCTCGGTGCTGGCCCAATTGGGCAATCCGGACATGCGCACACCGATCGCCTATGCGCTGGCATGGCCAGAGCGCATCGCTGCTGGCGTCGAACCACTCGATCTATTCAAGGTGGCGCGTCTGGATTTCCAGGCGCCGGATTTCGAACGCTTCCGCTGTTTGCAACTTGCCTACGACGTATTGCACGAAGGGGGAACAGCGCCGGCGATTCTGAATGCAGCCAATGAGGTCGCCGTCGCAAGTTTCCTGGAAAGCGGCTTGTCATTCCTCGGGATTGCCCGCCTGAACGAAGCCGTGCTCGCAGCGATGCCTGCCGGGCCGGAAGGGAGTCTGGCCGACGTCATGGCGGCAGATGCCGAGGCCCGTCATCTGGCGCGGCAAATGATTCGTGAGGCGCGTGTCGCGTGACTGAACTGCCGTTTTACCTGGCAGCCTTTGCTCTGGTGATCGGTATCCTGGTCGTGGTTCACGAATCCGGGCACTACTTGGCGGCGCGCTGGTGCGGCGTAAAAGTCCTGCGTTTTTCCTTCGGCTTCGGCAAGGTCATCTGGCAACGACGCTTTGGCAAGGATGATACCGAGTGGGCAGTCAGCGTTTTCCCGCTCGGGGGCTATGTCAAGATGCTCGATGAGCGGGAGGCTGAAGTGGATCCGGCAGAACGTCATCGGGCCTTCAATACCCAGAGCGTGGGCCGGCGCAGCTTGATCGTGGCGGCGGGTCCGCTGGCCAATTTTCTTTTGGCAATCGGGCTTTACTGGATTGTGTTCATGTCAGGAACGCAGGCATTGCTGCCCGTACTTGGCACCCCACAAAATGACACGCCTGCGGCCATGGCCGGATTTCAGTCTGGTGATCAGGTCTTGGCGGTGGATGAGGAGCCGCTGTCCACCTGGGATGAACTGCGCTGGTTGCTGTTGCAAAAGGCCGTTGCTCAGGAAAGTGCCGCCTTGCGGGTGTCGACCGAGGACGGGCGGCAGCAGACACGTGACCTTTATCTTGCCGCCGCCGGCGAAAGCGGCTGGGAAGGCGATGCCTTCGAGCGTTTGGGATTGCGCCTCTATCGTCCTCAGGTGCCTCCCGTGGTTGGCAAACTGCAGGCCGGCAGCCCGGCTGACCTTGCCGGCGTGTTGCCAGGGGACAGGATATTGGCGGTCGACGGTCAGCCTGTGCGGGCCTGGCATGAGGTGGTGTTGGCGATTCGTGAGGTGACAGATCGCCCCATTCATCTCGATCTTCAGCGTGAGGGTGAAGCGCTGGCGGTCGACGTTCAACCCGCAGCATTTTCCGAAGCCGGGCGACGTATTGGGCGGATCGGTATCTCGGTGGCCATGCCAACGGAGGGTGTTCGCGATTTACGCACCGTCGTGCGCTATGGGGTGCTGGATGCGGGCGTCAAGGCGATCCGGGAAACCTGGGATAAATCGGTGTTCAGCTTGGTCATGATGGGCAAAATGCTGACTGGCGAAATGTCCTGGAAAAACCTCTCCGGCCCGGTCACGATTGCCGATTATGCCGGGCAGTCAGCGAAGCTTGGCTTGGACTACTATCTCAAGTTCATGGCACTTGTCAGCATCAGCCTGGGCGTCCTGAATCTGCTCCCCGTGCCGGTGCTGGATGGTGGGCATTTGATGTATCATATGATTGAAGTCATCCGGCGAAAGCCCCTCTCCGAGCGGGCGATGGTCATTGGTCAGCAGGTCGGCCTCTCCATCTTGTTCGTCCTGATGGCTTTCGCATTTTTTAACGACTTGACTCGCCTTTTTGGCGGCTGAATGATGAAAAAAACCCTATTGTCCGTCGTGATTGCCGGCATGTTCTCGCTACCGGCGATGGCCTTTGAGCCATTTACGGTCAAGGACATTCGCGTTGAAGGGATCCAGCGGACCGAAGCCGGGACGGTGTTCAGCTATCTGCCGGTCAAGGTTGGCGAAAGCTTTGATGACGACAAGGCGGCGCAGGCCATCAAGGCGCTGTTTGCCACCGGCTTTTTCAAGGACGTGCGGATCGAAGTCGACGGCAATGTGATGGTTGTCGTGGTTCAGGAGCGTCCAGCCATTGCCTCGGTGAGTTTTTCCGGTCTCAAGGAATTCGACAAGGATGTGATCGTCAAGGCGCTCAAGGAAACCGGGATTGCCGAGGGGCGCATTTTCGACCGTGCCTTGCTGGAAAAGGCCGAGCAGGAACTCAAGCGCCAGTATCTGTCGCGCGGAAAATACGCCGCAACGGTAACGGCCACGGTCAATCCACTCGAACGTAATCGGGTGGGAATCAGCTTTGCCATCGAAGAAGGCGAAGCGGCCAAAATCAAACAAATCAATATCGTGGGCGCAAAAGCGTTCCGCGAAAAGGATTTGCTGGGACGTTTTGATCTGACCACGCCGGGTTGGCTGACCTGGTACACCAAGAACGACCAGTATTCGCGCCAGAAGCTGTCGGCAGATATCGAGAAACTCAAGTCCTATTACCTGGATCAGGGTTACCTTGAGTTCAATGTGGACTCCACGCAGGTAACGATTTCACCGGATAAGCAGGACGTCTTCATCACGGTCAACATCACCGAAGGTGAGCGTTATCAGGTGTCTTCGGTCAAACTGGTAGGCGATCTGACGGTACCCGAGGACGAACTGAAAAAACTGGTTCAGGTACGTGCAGGGGATATTTTTTCGCGTGAGCGCCTGAATGAATCGACCAAGGCGGTTGCGGATCGTCTGGGTGCCGAAGGCTATGCCTTCGCGAATGTGAATGCGTCGCCGGAAATTGACAAGGCAAAGCGGCAAGTCGGGTTCACCATTTTCATTGATCCGGGCAAACGGGTGTATGTCAGACGGATCAACGTGACCGGCAACACAAAAACACGGGATGAAGTGGTTCGCCGAGAATTGCGCCAGATGGAAGGCGGCTGGTATGACGCCGACAAATTGACGGCCTCCAAGCAGCGCATTGATCGCCTTGGCTTCTTTACCGATGTCACCGTTGAAACGCCTGCGGTTCCCGGAACCTCAGATCAACTGGACGTCAATCTCAACGTGACCGAAAAGCCAACCGGCAATTTGATGCTGGGCTTGGGCACCTCCAGTACGGACAAGGTCATCCTTTCCGGATCGATTTCCCAGAATAATTTCATGGGTAGCGGTAATGCCGTATCGATTCAGGTCAATTCTGCCAAGTCCTACCGGACCTATGCCTTCTCTTACACCAACCCGTATTTCACGGTCG
>JAKLLI010000274.1 GCA_023150195.1 Azonexus sp. | reverse complement strand
CCGCTCCTCCAAACTCCGATAGCTGAACATCGCGTGCTGTGTGGTATCCGCCGTTCTCATCTTCTTCAATCTCGTCCTGACCAGGTCGCCATTATCTCATTGGCATCGGCTGGCTGGGGTTTTTGAGCAGCCTGTTAAGCGTTGCCGTCAATCTCTCGGCCCGCCAGTTGCGTGAACCGGGTTTGACCGAACTGGTGGCCGGTGCGCTGGCCTGTTCCGGTCTGGCGCCCGAGCGTCTGGAACTGGAAATCACGGAAAGCGTGATCATGGGCAATGTCGAACAGACCATTCGCACGCTGGAGGCGATCAAGGCGCTGGGCGTGCGGGTGGCGGTGGACGATTTCGGCACCGGTTATTCCTCGCTCAGTTACCTGCAACGCCTGCCCATCGATATCCTGAAAATCGACCGTTCCTTCGTCGATGGCTGCGATCAGGGCGGTGAGCGCATGGTGATTCCGCACGCCATCATCTTCCTCGGGCACAGCCTCAAATTGCATCTGGTGGCGGAAGGGGTGGAGCATCCGGCGGAAATGAAGGTGCTCGCCTTATGCGGCTGCCACGAATTTCAGGGCTACCTGATTTCGCGACCGCTGGCGCCGGCTGCGGTCCACGGCTGGCTGGCGGAAAAAAGCCAGGCGCCGGTGGTCGACCGTCGTGACGCGATGCCTGGGCTTATTCCAGATGCTCGATCATCAACTGGGGATTTTCCACCCCCATATATTCATTGATCGAGAGCCGGTAGGCGGCGCGGGTGCGGTTGCCGGGCTGGGTGGTGAAATTGAACTGGATGCCGTCGATGCGGGTGTTGCCTTTTTTCAGGCGCAACTTGAGGTGCTTTTCCTTGAGCACGCGCTGTTGCTCGACATCGAATTCATCGACGAACATGGGCGCCGGGAAGCCCTGGCCCCAGATTTCGTTCTCCAGCAGGCGGGCGGTTTCCAGGCTGATGTAGCCGCCCTCGAGCGGGCCATCGGTTTCCAGCGTGCGGGTGAGATCAGCCGGCGCCAGCAGTTCGCTGGCCACTTCGGCAAAGAGGGTGCGGAAGGTCTCGAAACTGCCGGCGCGCAGGGTGGCGCCAGCGGCCATCGCATGGCCACCGAAGCGCACCAGCAGCTCAGGGGCGCGCTTGGCCATCAGGTCGAGGGCGTCGCGCAGGTGCAGGCCGGGAATGGAGCGGCCCGAACCCTTGATCAGGCCGCCTTCGCTGGGCGCAAAGGCAAAGACCGGGCGGTGCAACTTGTCCTTGATGCGCGAGGCGAGGATACCGATGACACCTTCGTGCCAGCTGTCGTCGAAGAGGGCGACACCGGGCGCGGCGGCCTCGATGTCCATTTCGGCAAGGAGAAGCAGGGCCTGTTCCTGCATGCCGGATTCGATTTCGCGACGTTCGCGGTTGAGCGCGTCGAGTTGCTGCGCGATGTTGAGCGCCCGCACCGGGTCGTCGGTGATCAGGCATTCCACGCCCAGACGCATGTCGGCAAGCCGCCCGGCGGCGTTCAGGCGCGGCCCGATCAGAAAGCCGAGATCGAAGGCGGTGGCGCGCCGTGGATCGCGGCTGGTGGCCTTGAACAGCGCTGCGATCCCGGGCTGCATGCGGCCCGCACGCATGCGCTTGAGGCCCTGACTGACGAGGATGCGGTTGTTGCGATCCAGTTTGACCACATCGGCCACGGTGCCGAGCGCGACCAGATCGAGCAGGTCGGCGAAATTGGGTTCGGGGCGCTCGGCAAAATAGCCGCGCTCGCGCAATTCGGCACGCAGGGCCAGCACCACGTAGAACATGACGCCGACACCGGCAATGCACTTGGACGGGAAATCGCAGCCCGGCTGGTTGGGATTGACGATGCAATCCGCCGCTGGCAGCGTCGCGGCGGGCAGGTGGTGATCGGTAATCAGCGTGGCAATGCCGTGGGCCTGGGCGCGGGCCACCCCTTCCAGACTGGCGATACCGTTATCGACGGTGATGATCAGGTCGGGCGATTGCTGGGCAGCGACATCGACGATTTCCGGCGACAGGCCGTAGCCCAGCTTGAAGCGGTCGGGGAGCAGAAAATCCACGTTGGCGCCCAGCGCCTTCAGCGCCCGCATGCCGACGGCGGTGGCGGTCGCGCCATCGCAATCGTAATCGCCGATGATCAGCAGTTTGGCCTCGGCTTCAATGGCATCGGCCAGCAGGCTGGCCGCTTCGCCCGCGTGGGTGAGGGTGGCGGGGGGCAAGAGCGATTTCAGTTCGTAATCGAGTTCCGCCTTGTCGGTCACGCCGCGTGCGGCATACAGCCGGGCCAACAGCGGGTGTAGCCCTTGTTGTTCGAGTTGCCAGACGGTGCGCGGAGACGCGCTGCGATTGACGATGCGGGTCATGCGGGCTGTCCTTGAGGCGAATCGGCGGCCAGTGCGCTGGCCAGGGCGGCCAGCGAACGGCCTTTTTTCCAGAATTTCCAGCGTTGACCGCTGGCCAGTTGCCAGTGCAGGCGTCCGTAAATGGTGGGTGCGACCAGATCGAGCTGGGTCACCGAGGCGCCCGGTCGACCAGCCAGCGGCGCAAAAAATGCCGTTTCCAGCGCGTCGACCGCCTGACGCCAGCCCTCGGTATTTTCGTAGAGCACCGCCGGGAGCAGGGTGTCGAGATGCACAAGTGCAGCCTGACTGCCGCTGGCGAGCACCTCCGCCAGCGATGCCGGGCGGGGATGACAACGGGCGCCGCTCAGGCGGCCAGCCCCCAGCGTGAGCGGGTCGTTGCTCCAGACGCTGTCGAAGCGGGCCGGCAGCTGAGGTGTCGGGCTGCCATGCCCCCACAGCCAGAGGCTGTTCACCGCCGGCTGGCCCCGGCTGGCGCGGGCCGCATTGACAGGGTGACCGTGCAGGAACATCTGGACTTCGTTCAGCCAGCGATACAGCGGCGCCGACTTGTCGGCCAGTTCGCTGTCCATGCGCCGGCCTGCAACCGCAGAAAGTGGCGCTGCCGGGTGGTCGACCGCCGAGTTCAGGCGCAGGTACCAGCGCCGTGGCGTGGCGGCGTGAAAAACGCCGATATCGGCAAATTCCGCGTTCAGCGCGTCCACCAGCGCGGTGGCCTCGTCGGCGTCCAGTTCAAACGCGCCGGCATCGGCCAGCACGATGCGTTCGTGGTGAAAACGCAAATGCACGGGATCGGCGCAGAGCCAGGCGCCATCCGGCGTGTCCGTGGACTGGGGTTCTCCGGCCAGCCGCAGCGCGGCCAGCGAGGCCTCGTCGGTCGCCAGCAGCGCGGCAACGCAATTTTCGACCGGCAGGGCCGTTGACCGCTGCAAGCCGGCCCGTCCG
>JAKLLI010000273.1 GCA_023150195.1 Azonexus sp. | reverse complement strand
ATTCGCCATCATCATGGTTTTCCTGATTCTTGCGGCGCAATACGAAAAATGGTCGCTCCCGGTCGCCGTCGTGATGGCGGTGCCGTTTGCCCTGATGGGTGCGTTGACCGCCATCTGGCTGCGCGGCATGCCCAATGACATCTATTTCCAGATCGGGCTGGTGGTGCTGATTGGTCTGGCCTCGAAAAACGCCATCCTGATCGTCGAATTCGCCGCGCAAAAGTACGAAGAAGGCATGAGTGCGGTCGACGCGGCGATCGAGGCGGCCCGTCTGCGCTTGCGCCCCATCATCATGACCTCGCTGGCCTTCGTGCTTGGCGTCTTCCCGCTGGTCAAGGCTTCCGGTGCCGGTGCTTCGGCTCGCCAGTCGATGGGCACCGGCGTGTTCGGCGGCATGCTGGCCGCCACCTTCATCGCCACCATTTTCGTGCCACTCTTCTTCAAATGGCTGGAACGTGGCAAACAGAACAGTCCCGCGCAATTGAACGCCGAGGAGGACAAGGCATGATTTCCCGTCGCATCATTTCCCTCACCCCGCTGGCGCTGGCCTTGACCCTCTCGGGGTGCAGCATCGGCCCGGATTACCTGCGTCCGAAAAACTGGCTGCCAGCCCTGTTTACCGAAGCGCCGACAGCCATCGCGCAGACCGACACCGAAGTGGCTGCGGTCGACAGCCGCTGGTGGGCACTTTTCAAGGATGAAACCTTGAGCAGCCTGATTGAGGCTGCCCACAAGGAAAACGCTGACCTCCGCCTGGCCGTGGCCCGTGTCGAACAAGCCGATGCCGCTGCCCGCGAAAGCGGTGCGTCGCTCTTTCCAACCCTCAATGGCTCGGCCAACGGCAGCAACACCGGCCTCAGCGAAAAGACCGCCACCTGGTCGGCCAATTCGCCGTCTGTCCTGCGCAGCCGCAGTGCGGGCGTCAGTCTGTCTTACGAACTGGACGTCTGGGGCCGGGTGCGCCGTGCCAATGAAGCGGCACGTGCCAGCCTGCTGGCCAGCCGCTACGGTCGTGACAGTGTCCGGCTCTCGGTGGCCGGACTGGTTGCCAGCAACTATCTCAATTTGCGCGCACTCGATGCGCAATTGGCGATCACGGCGGAGAGACTGAAAAGCCGGGAAGAAAGCAGCCGCCTGACCAAGGTGCGGGTGGATGCCGGGCTGTCCTCGCCCCTCGACCAATATCAAGCCGATGGCGCACTGGCAGCCGTTCAGGCGCAACAGGCCGATCTTCGTCAGGCCCGCGCGCTGGCAGAACATCAGCTCGCCCTGCTGACCGGCAATCCGTCATTGAAGATTGCCGCCGGCGACTTGCGGCAAATGCCTTTGCCGCCAGTTCCCCCCACCGGTCTACCGGCACAGTTAATTGAAAACCGTCCGGACATCCGTCAGGCCGAGCAAAACCTGATCGCTTCCAATGCCAATATCGGTGTCGCCAAAGCGGCCTATTACCCGAAATTCTCACTCACCGGCGCACTCGGCAGCGAGAGTAAAACCTTGTCCGATCTGTTCAGTGCCAGCGCTGGCACCTGGTCGCTCGGGCTGGGTCTGTTGATGCCGATTTTCGATGCCGGACGCACTGCCGCTCAGGTGGATCAGGCACGCGCGCTCAACCAGCAATCGCTGATCAACTGGCAGTACAGCCTGCAAGTGGCGTACAAGGAAGTGCGCGATGCGCTGGTCAAGTTGCGTGAAAACGCCGCTGGCGAAGCGGCCCAAGCCCAACGTGCAGATGCCGCCGCCAAGGCGCTTCAGGTGGCTCAAAAGCGCTATGAAGCCGGTTATTCGGGTTATATGGATGTGCTGGACGCACAACGCAGCAGCAACGACGCACAACTGGCGGCCATCGCCAGCCGTCAGGCCCGCCTGTCGGCTGCCGTGGAACTGTTCAAGGCACTGGGCGGCGGCTGGCAAGCGGAGGCCAGTTAAGGCTGCACGGCTGGACGCGGAAAATCGCGTCCCAGCCCGGTTGACCGTCAGGGATAACGCTCGTGCACGCCCCGGCATCTTGCCGGGGCTGCGCAATCAGCGGCGCCGTCTCGCCTCGAAAAGGCAAACCCCGGCGGCGACCGAAACGTTCAGGCTCTCGACGCTGCCGTGCATGGGAATGCTGACCCGTTGATCGCAGGTTTCGCGGGTCAGGCGACGCATCCCCTCGCCTTCCGCACCCAGGACCCAGGCCGTCGCCTGCGGCCATTGCGCCGTATAGAGATCGCTTTCGGCTTCGCCGGCCGTGCCGATCACCCAAATCTCACGTTCCTTGAGTTCGCGCAGGGTGCGCGCCAGATTGGTCACCATCACATAAGGGACCGTTTCGGCCGCGCCGCACGCGGTCTTGATCGCCACATCGGTCAAGCCCACCGATTTGTCCTTGGGGGCAATCACGGCATGAACACCCGCTGCATCCGCCACCCGCAGGCAGGCGCCCAGATTGCGCGGATCGGTCACGCCATCGAGTACCAGCAGAAAAGCCGGCTCTTCCAGGGTATCGAGCACATCATCCAGATGCAGCACCTTGTGCCCGCCCTCGACAATCGCCACCACCCCCTGATGCTTCGCCCCGGGCGCCATGCCATCCAGCCGCTTGCCATCACAGGGAATGAACTTGACCCCCTGCAACTCCACATGGCGCAGCAAATCGCGCACGCGCGCATCCTGCCGCCCGGCATCGACATAAATCTCCTTCAGGGACTCGGGATCGTGACGCAGTTTGGCGGTGACGGCGTGAAAACCGTAGATCAGGCGGGAGGACATGGGGTAGTGGGAATCCGCGAAAAAACGGCATTTTACCCCGTCGACCGGGACAATCTGCGCTCAGGGCTGAGGGTTATAACGATTCAGCAAGGCAGCATGCTCGTCACCCAGACGACGCATCAGCAAAACATCATGCATCTCGATGTGATGCTTTACCCAGCGGCTGAGCAACTGATCCAGATCTCGAATCCGTTGCGCCGTCTGCAAGGGGTCAAGCGCCGCCACGATTTCCTGCACCTTGCCGGAAATATTGGCGTGATCCTCCATGTGGGCATCACACAGTTCGCGATCAATCAGGCGCAGGGCAAGGTCACGCATGACCTTTTCCTCACTCGAAAAATGCTCAAGGATGATTGCAAAAAGATCACCGAGCAGGGACACCAGCGCCGTTTCGCACTGGCTGCGCTGCCGGTTTGAACAGCCCTGGCAATTGATGAGATGTTCGGGATCGATGCAGATGCGACGTAACTGGCTCATGCTGGCCAGCAACTGGCGATGCTCCCGGTCAATCGTCGGATGGCCGGTTTCAAGTGCCGCCGGCATCGCCGAGAGGGGCATC
>JAKLLI010000272.1 GCA_023150195.1 Azonexus sp. | reverse complement strand
CTGTCATGTTGACCGCAGGGATTGCTGCCTGGCGCTTGTGGCTGGAAAAAGGGGGCAAATTGCCCGCCGTGGTCGCAGGCCACAGTCTGGGGGAATATTCTGCGCTGGTGGCGGCGGGTGTGATCGCGTTTGGCGACGCGGTGCCCTTGGTCCGTTTACGTGCTGCCGCGATGCAGGAAGCGGTACCGCTGGGTACCGGTGCCATGGCAGCCGTCTTGGGGCTGGATAATGCGGGCATCACTGCCGCCTGTGCTGAAGCAGCTCAAGGCGAGGTCGTTGAGCCGGTCAACTTCAATGCCAATGGACAAACCGTGATTGCCGGTCACAAGGATGCCGTGGAACGCGCCATGGCGGCCTGCAAGGCTCGCGGTGCCAAGATGGCCAAGGCCTTGCCGGTTTCTGCGCCGTTTCATTCGTCACTGATTCGTCCTGCGGCCGATAAGCTTGCGGTGCGTTTGAGCGAACTGGCCTTCAATGCACCGAATATTCCGGTCATCAACAATGTTGATGTGGCGATTGAAAACGATCCGGGGCGGATCAAGGATGCACTGGTTCGTCAGGCCTACAATCCGGTGCGCTGGGTGGAAACCATTGAAGCGATGGCTGTCATGGGCATCACGACCGTTGCAGAATGCGGCCCGGGCAAGGTGCTGGCCGGACTGACCAAGCGCTGTGCTGACGGTGTTGTCGGTGTCGCACTGGCCGATGTTGCGGCCATCGAAGCCAATCTGGGGCTGGAGTAAAGCATGTTGAACGATAAAGTCGCTTTGGTTACCGGCGCAACCCGCGGCATTGGTCGCGCGATTGCGCTCGAGCTTGGCAAACAGGGGGCAACGGTCATCGGAACGGCAACGACCGACGAGGGGGCTGGCAAAATTTCCGCCTATCTCGCCGAGGCGGGTTTCAAGGGACAGGGCGTGGCCCTGAATGTGACCGATGCGGCGCAAACCGATGCCTTGCTGGCCGATCTGGCCAAAGCCCATGGCGCCATCACTATTCTGGTTAACAACGCCGGTATTACCCGCGATAACCTCGCCATGCGCATGGGCGATGACGAATGGGATGCGGTGATCGATACCAACCTGAAGGCGGTTTTTCGGCTTTCGCGTGCCGTCATGCGCGGCATGATGAAGGCCCGTTTTGGTCGAATCGTCAATATTTCTTCCGTGGTTGGTTATTCCGGCAATGCCGGTCAGGCGAATTATTGCGCTGCCAAGGCCGGTGTCGCCGGTTTGAGCCGTTCGCTGGCCCGGGAATTGGGTAGCCGGAATATTACGGTTAACTGTGTTGCGCCCGGATTTATTGCGACCGACATGACGCACGCCTTGACCGAAGAGCAGAAGGCCGCCATGCTGGCGAGTATTCCGCTGGCGCGCGCCGGTACGCCGGAAGATGTTGCGGGTGCTGTTGGTTTTCTGGTTTCTCCCGCTGCCTCATATGTCACGGGTACCACCGTGCATGTGAATGGCGGCATGTTCATGGATTGATTTCGCTAAGCCGCGGCTTTTGGTAGAATCACCACGTTTTTTTTCGTACCCCTGAGGGGAAGGAGTTTTTCTAATGGATAACATCGTAGAGCGCGTCAAGAAGATCGTCGCCGAACAACTGGGCGTAAACGAAGCAGACATCAAGAACGAGTCTTCCTTCGTGGATGATCTGGGCGCTGACTCCCTGGATACCGTCGAGCTGGTCATGGCGCTGGAAGAGGAATTCGAGTGCGAGATTCCGGATGATCAGGCTGAAAAGATCACCACGGTCCAACAGGCTGTCGATTACATCCTCGCAAACAAGAAGTAAGCCAATTCCGGTTTGAATCAGGCAAGGCCGGCCCCCAAGGCCGGCCTTGCTACATTAGCTTTCGGAGTGCAAATCTTGGCACGTCGCAGAGTCGTCATTACTGGCCTGGGTCTGATTTCCCCGGTCGGCAACAGCGTTGAGGAAGGTTGGCAAAACATCATTGCCGGCGTTTCCGGAATCGCTCCCGTTACCCGTTTCGATACCGAAACCTTCCCGGTGAAATTTGCCGGCGAAGTGAAGAATTTCGATATCACCCAATATATCTCGGCCAAGGATGCCCGGCGGATGGACAAGTTCATCCACTACGGTCTGGCAGCTGGCATGCAAGCCGTCCGCGATGCCGGATTGGATCAGGAAGGGGCTGCCGATCCCGAGCGTATCGGGGTGGCCATTGGTTCCGGTATCGGCGGTTTGCCGTTGATCGAGGAAACCAAGGACGAGTACATCGCAGGCGGTGTGCGTAAAGTCTCTCCGTTCTTCGTTCCTGGCTCGATCATCAACATGATCTCGGGCAACCTGTCGATCGAATATGGCTTCAAAGGCCCCAATCTGTCGATCGTAACGGCGTGTACCACGGGAACCCATTCCATCGGTGAAGCCGCTCGCATCATCGAATATGGCGATGCCGACGTGATGGTTGCTGGCGGTGCTGAATCCACCGTTTCTCCCTTGGGTATGGGGGGGTTCAGTGCAGCCCGTGCGTTGTCTACGCGAAATGACGATCCGGCAACCGCCAGCCGTCCTTGGGACAAGGATCGCGATGGCTTTGTGCTGGGTGAGGGCGCGGGTGTCTTGGTGCTCGAAGAGTATGAGCATGCCAAGGCGCGTGGCGCCAAAATTTATGCTGAGTTGATTGGCTATGGCCGCAGTGCTGACGCTTATCACATTACCGCACCGAACATGGACGGTCCGCGCCGTTCCATGGTCAATGCCCTCAAGAACGCTGGCGTTGCGCCGTCTGATGTGCAGTATGTCAATGCGCATGGCACGTCGACGCCACTGGGCGACAAGAATGAATCCGATGCCATCAAGGCGGCTTTCGGTGAATCTGCCTACAACATCGTTGTGAACTCCACGAAGTCCATGACCGGTCACCTTCTGGGTGGTGCGGGTGGCGTCGAGTCCTTGTTTACCGTGTTGGCGATTCATCATCAGATTTCCCCGCCTACCATCAACATCTTCAATCAGGATCCGGAATGTGATCTGGATTACTGTGCCAACAAGGCGCGTCCGATGAGGATTGACGTGGCCCTGAAAAACAATTTTGGGTTTGGCGGCACCAACGGTTCGCTGGTCTTCAAGCGAATCTGACCGCGTTTGGCTGGAGTTCAACGGTGCAGCTTCCGATCACCATCGGGCTGCACCGTTCTCGTTTACTCGGCCGCGCCCTGCTTTTCTTGGCCACGCTGGGGATCGTGATTTTTTGCACTTTGCCGCGGTCGACCGCGCTTGGCATGGGTTTTTCCCTCATGCTCATGTTGCTGTCTGTTCGGGCGTGGCGTGCCATAGACGCAGGGCCGGTGGGGA
>JAKLLI010000271.1 GCA_023150195.1 Azonexus sp. | reverse complement strand
AGCGTGACCGCCGTTTCACGAAAGCGTGACCGCGATTTCGCGCTGAACGTGACCGATGAGGAAGATGTTGCATGAATAGTTAAAGGTAGCCTCGCCGCTTTTTGAAAGCGGTCGGGGATGCCACAGGAAAGACTATCCATGCGCAAGATCAGAGATGTACTGCGATACCGGCACAGTGCCGGCCTGAGCCTCGATGCCATTGCCCGGGCGCTCAAGATTTCCAAAGGCGTGGTCGCCAAGTATTTGCGACTGGCCAGCACGGCCGGTCTGACGTGGCCGATTCCCGAAGCGCTGGATGATTCAGCGCTGGAGAAGTTGCTGTACCGGCAAAGTAGCGCCCGCGAACCAACCTTTGCCGAACCCGACTACGCGTTGGTACACCAGGAACTGAAGCGGAAAGGTGTGACGCTGACGTTGCTCTGGGAAGAATATCGGCAAGCCGTCGGTGAGCGCAGCTACCAATACACCGCCTTCTGTACTCGCTACCGTGATTGGGCTGGCAAGCTCAAACGCTCGATGCGCCAGATCCACCGGGCTGGAGAGAAACTGTTTGCCGATTATGCCGGGCCGACGGTGCCCATTGTGGATGCGCACACCGGCGAAATTCGGCCGGCCAGCATCTTTGTTGCGGTGCTGGGCGCCTCGAGCTACACCTTTGCTTGCGCCACGCCGGGGCAAACTCAAATCGATTGGCTCACCGGCATGAGTCGGGCGCTGACCTTCATCGGCGGCGTGCCAGCCCTGATCATCCCCGACAATCCCCGTGCATTGGTGTCCGGGCCGGACCGCTACGAACCCGAACTCAATCGGGCGACCGCCGAATTCGCACACCACTACGACACCGTGATCCTGCCGGCCCGACCGCGTAAGCCACAGGACAAGGCCAAGGTCGAATCCGGCGTGCAGGTAGTGGAGCGCTGGATACTCGCTCGCCTGCGCCACCGGCAGTTCTTCTCGGTGGCTGAACTCGATGCTGCGATCGCGGAATTACTCCCGAGTCTCAACACACGTCCGTTCAAGAAATTACCGGGGTGTCGGCAAGACGCTTTTGCGCTGGTTGATGCGCCGTATCTGCACCCACTCCCCGGCACAGCGTTCGTCATTGCTGAGTGGAAGAAAGCCACGGTCAACATCGATTACCACGTCGAATTCGACAGCAATTACTACAGCGTCCCGCATGCACTGATTCACCAGTCCGTCGAGTTGCGTATTACGCGCAGCACCGTCGAGGTGCTGGCCAAAGGCAAGCGCGTCGCCAGCCATCACCGCAGCCGCCGGAAGGGGCATTACGCCACGCTGGCCGAGCACATGCCGGCTGCCCATCGAGCGCATGCCGAGTGGTCGCCCGGCAAGCTGCTCACGTGGGCTGCCTCGGTCGGTCCCTCCACCGCCGAACTGGTCAAGCGCCTGCTGATGGAGAAGAAACATCCGGAACAGGGTTATCGCTCTTGTCTGGGCTTGATGCGCCTGACCCGCAACCACGGCAAGACACGCATGGAAGCGGCCTGCGAACGCGCCTTGGCCGTCGGTGCCCATCGCTACCGCTCGGTGGCCTCGATCCTTGAGAACGGGCTGGACCGTCAGCCTGTTCCCCCCCAACAAGCCGAACTGGCTTTGCCGGATCACGCCAATGTGCGCGGTCCGGATTACTACCACTGACCTGGAAAGGAAATCCGATGTTGATGGAACAGACACTACACACCCTGAAGGCACTACGCCTGCCGGGGATGGCCGCTGCCTTCGAGGAACAGCAGCACCAAACCGCCATGGCCGAGCTGTCATTCGATGAGCGTTTCGGCCTGCTCGTTGATCGCGAACACACTTGGCGGGAGAACCGCCGGCTGACTCGACTGCTCCGGGAAGCCAAGTTGAAATCATCGCAAGCCTGTGTCGAGGACATCCGCTATGGCCACGGTCGCAAGCTCGACAAATCGCAGATGGCGCAGCTCGCCACCTGCCAGTGGATTCACCAACACCAGAATCTGGTGCTGACCGGCGCCACCGGTTGCGGCAAGACCTGGCTGGCCTGTGCTTTCGGCAATGCCGCCTGCCGGCAGGGTCTATCCGTCGCCTATGTGCGCACCCCGCGCCTCTTTGAAGAACTGCGCATCGCCCATGGCGACGGGAGTTTCGGCAAGCGCCTGGCCTCGTTGGCCAAGACAGATTTGCTGATCCTCGATGACTGGGGGCTGGCGCCACTCAATCAGGTTGAGCGCAATGATTTGTTGGAGGTGCTCGATGATCGGGTCGGTAGCCGTTCCACCTTGATCACCAGTCAATTGCCACCGGCTCATTGGCACGCTTATCTCAATGATCCGACGCTGGCGGATGCCATTCTGGATCGGGTGCTGCATGCCGCACACAAGGTGGAATTGACAGGCGAGTCCTTGCGAAAAATCGAAAAGGCGCCAGCATGATACGCCTCGCATCAAACCCGGCTTACCCACCGCGCCAGTCGCCTCCGGTAGAGAAGAACCTCCGTCTCCTGGCCCCGTGGATAAGCCTCACATTTGTCAAATCTCGCGCTATCGTGACCGACGTTTCGACACCGCGTGACCGCGATTTCACGAAAAGCGTGACCGTTTAAGGTAACATCAACCCATACCCATGCAGCATCCCCGAGTCGGTCACGATGCAGTGAAATCACCGGTCACGTTCCGCGAAATGCGCACTGATCGGGTCCACGCCAAACAAGCCGAGATAGATACGGAACTTGAAGACCAGATGATCGACCTTCGCGACCTCGACAAAGCTTTTGAGGGCACTGCCTGCGATCACGCTTTCCATCTTGCGCGCCAGCACGATCAGGCGCTGCATGTCCTGCGTCGCCCGATTGCCCCGCTCGCTGTATTCGTCCGCCGTCTGGGCCAAGGCTTCCATGGCATTTTTGGCTTGCGAGGAGTCGCGCCGGATGCCGGTCACCAGGCCGTCGATATCCTTGGTCGCCTTGGCCGCGCGCTCAGCCAGCTTGCGCACTTCGTCGGCCACCACGGCAAACCCGCGCCCGGCCTCGCCCGCGCGCGCTGCTTCGATGGCGGCATTAAGCGCCAACAGATTGGTCTGGTCGGCAATTTCGTGAATCAATTGCACGATGGCGCTGATTTCGGACGCCTGTTGCGCCAGCACATCCACATCCCGCGCCGCCTTGCCTGAATCGTTCGCCAGCCGGTGCAGGTTGGCCGCAATTTCGGTGGTCGTTTGACCGCTGCTGGCCGACACCTCTGCTGCCTCCACTGCTTGCTGCTTTTCGTCTTTCAACTGATTGGCCATCAAACCCACGGTGCCTTGCGAACTGCTCAGCGACTCGCTGAACTGGGCGAGATTCCGGAGAATGCCCCGCAAGA
>JAKLLI010000270.1 GCA_023150195.1 Azonexus sp. | reverse complement strand
AGCTACCTAACGCAACGGCGGCCAGCAGGGTGAGCAGGATAAAGATGCGGATTTTCTTGAACATGACTGAAATCAGGGATGGGGCTGGTGCGAGAAATGGACCGGAATGCGGCGTGGACCGAAGGCCTTGCCTGCGCGCCCGAGTTGGGGCAAATACCGTCCGGAAAGCGGTGTTTGGCAACGGGGGCAGCGACCTTGGGGATCCAGGTCGTAGTGACGGATTTGATACCAGTCGCGGACGATCAGGGGGTGCCTGCAGTGGCTGCAACGCGTTGTGCCGGCTTCGGCATCGTGCACGTTGCCGAGGTAGACGTGATGCAGTCCAGCGTCGTGGGCGATCTGGCGTGCCAGGCGCAGGGTGGCATGCGGGGTGGCGGGAAGGTCCTGCATTTTCCAGTCCGGGTGGAATGCGGAAAAATGGAGTGGTACATCCTGTCCCAGTTCCTCTGCAACCCAGCGACTGAGCTGACTTAACTCTGCGACGCTATCGTTTTGGCCGGGAATCAGCAAGGTCGTGATTTCCAGCCAGCACATGGTGTCGTGACGGATGTAGGCCAGCATGTCGAGCACGGGTTGCAGGCGGCCACCGCAAAGCCGGTGATAGAAGCTGTCGGAAAACGCTTTGAGATCAACGTTGGCGGCATCCATGACCGGGAAAAATTCGCGAGCTGGCGCGGGGTGCATGTAGGCAGCGGTGACGGCGACGTTGCGAATACCGTGTGCCCGGCAGGCGTACGCCGTGTCGATGGCGTATTCGGCAAAGATCACCGGATCGTTGTAGGTGTAGGCCACACTGTCGGCCTGGCACTGTTGTGCAGCGCGCGCAATGTCAGCGGGGCCAACCGGAACCATCAGACGGTCCATGCTGCGCGCCCGGGAAATGTCCCAGTTCTGACAGAACTTGCAGCTCAAATTGCAACCTGCCGTGCCAAAGGAAAGGACGGAGGTGCCGGGGAGAAAATGGTTGAGCGGCTTTTTTTCAATGGGGTCCAGACAAAAGCCGGACGAGCGACCGTAGGTCGTCAGCACCATGCCCTCATCGGCATGCGCCCGAACGAAGCAGGCGCCGCGTTGCCAGGGATGAAGCTGACAGTTGCGCGGGCAGAGGTCGCATTGGACGCGGCCATCCCCCAGTGCGTGCCACCAGCGCCCGGGGTGTCCGGGCGTATCGGGTAGCATCAGGTCAACTTGGGGCTCAGGCAATGATCAACCCCAGGCCCAGACCCGCGCCTATGGCCAACAGGCCGGGCAGGGCGTGTCGGGCGAGTGATTTCCCGCCAATCGCCACCACCAGGCCAATCTTGAACACCAGATTCGCCACCAGTGCCAGGGTCAGGGCAATGACGGCGTTGGCCTCGACCAGCTTGGCCTGATTGAACAGACGCAGCGAGGTCAGGGCACTGGCATCGGCATCGGTCAAGCCGGAAATGAAGGCCACGATGAAGAGGCCGCTGTTGCCCGCCAGCGCTTGTAACCAGTTAGAGGTCAGCAGGACGATGGCGTAGATCAAGCCAAACGAGAGCGCAGTCCGCAATTCGGTGGGATTCTTGACTTCCGGCATGGGCAGTTCGCCAGCATCGCTGAGACTTTTCCAGCCGTACAGGGTGACCGCAATGCCCGGCACGATGCCGCAGGCAAAAATAATGGCAACGGGCCGAATCAGGTCGGGCGCCACCACACCGGCAATAATGCCAAGGCGAATCATCACCATCACGTTGGCAATCAGGATCACGATGGCCGACATGCGCACCAGATGGCTGTTTTCCGAGGCATGACGGGAAAACATCATGGTGGTTGCGGTCGACGAAGCCAGACCACCAAAAATGCCGAGCAGGGCGGCGCCGTACTGCGCCCCGAAAATCCGCAAGGCGAGATAACCGGACAGCGCAAGGCCGGAAATCAGCACCACCATCCACCAGATCTGGCGTGGATTGATGGCGTCATAGGGACCAAAATCCTGGCTGGGTAAAATCGGCAGGATCACCAGCGAGACCACCGCAAACTGGAGGATGGAATTGATGTCCTTGGCCGTCATGCGCTCGCTGAACTGGCGGATTTCCGCCTTGAAATACAGGAGCACCGTGGTGGCAATTGCCAACATTACGGCCAGCGTCGAAAACCCATACCAGACGGCTGCGCCGAGGCAGTAGGTGACGAGCGCGGCGGCCTCCGAGGTAAAGCCGCGATAGGGCTTTTTCTGGGTCGCCGAAAAATTGGAGGCAACCATCGCGGCGGTTACCGCGACCAGCCCGGCGGCAAACAGCCAGCGGACCCCCACATGTTCGCCCAGCATGGCGAAGAGGCAGCCGAGCAGGGCCACCAGCGAAAAGGTTCGCAGGCCCGCCGCCGGGTCGGGACGCCGTTCGCGCTCCATGCCGATCAGTAGGCCAATACTCAGCGCCGTGGCGAAGGATTCGACCGGACCAGCCAGTTCAGGCACCAGAAAACTCATGCATTCCTCGTCAGGGTGTGTTCTTCGCTAAAATTACGGCATGGCACGCCATTACGCAATCGTTCCCGCTGCAGGCAGCGGTTCCCGCTTCGGCGCGGAAAAACCCAAACAGTATCTCGACCTGCTCGGTCGACCACTGATTTTTCATACTTTGGCGGCTTTGACCGCCTGTCCCGAGATCGAACGGGTGTGGGTCGTACTTGCCCCGGATGATCCGTGGTGGCCGCGCTACGACTGGTCGGCGCTGGGTCCCAAGCTGGAAACCGTGCGCTGTGGCGGCGCCACACGCGCCGAATCGGTCAGCAACGGGCTGCGCGCCGCGGCCATGGTGGCTGCCGACGACGACTGGATTCTGGTGCACGATGCGGCGCGCCCCTGCCTGAGTGCCGCCATGCTGGCAGCGCTCACCGACGAACTGGCCGATGATCCAGTGGGCGGCTTGCTCGCCGTGCCGGTGGCCGACACCCTGAAACGCGCCGACAGCGCACAGCGGGTGGCCGCGACCGAACCGCGCGACGGCTTGTGGCAAGCGCAGACGCCGCAGATGTTCCGCTACGGTCGACTGCAGGCAGCGCTAGAAAATTGCCGCGATGTCACCGATGAAGCCGGTGCCATCGAGTCGCTGGGGCTGTCGCCCAAACTGGTTCGCGGCGACGCCACCAATCTCAAAGTTACGTTTCCGGCCGATCTGCCGTTGGCCGCCATGATTCTAAGGGCACGCAAATGAATATCCGCATCGGACAAGGCTATGACGTCCATCAACTGGTTCCCGGCCGCAAGCTGATTCTAGGCGGCGTCGACATTCCTCACCCCACCGGCCTGCTTGGGCACTCCGACGCCGATGCGCTGCTCCATGCCATCACCGATGCCTTGCTAGGTGCCGTGGCGCTGGGCGACATCGGT
>JAKLLI010000269.1 GCA_023150195.1 Azonexus sp. | reverse complement strand
CCGCTTTCTTGGCCGCCTGCTGGCCAACAATGTGTTTATCGAGTTCGGAGACGATCTCCTTGGGCGTCATGGTCGTCATTCGAGCGTTTCCAGCGTGAAATTGCGATTGGTGTAGATGCACAGGTCACCGGCAATCTCCAGCGACTTGGTAACGATTGCCAGCGGCGACAGGTCGGTATTTTCCAGCAGCGCGCGCGCGGCGCTCTGCGCATAGGCCCCGCCCGATCCGATGGCGACAATGCCATGCTCCGGCTCCAGCACATCGCCGTTGCCCGTGATCACCAGCGAGGATTCGCGGTCGGCCACCGAGAGCATGGCCTCCAGCCGGCGCAAAGCGCGGTCAGTCCGCCACTCCTTGGCCAGTTCCACCGCGGAACGCACCAGATTCCCCTGGTGCTTTTCCAGCTTGGCCTCAAAGCGTTCAAACAGCGTGAAGGCATCCGCAGTACCGCCGGCAAAACCGGCCAGAATCTTGCCCTGATAGAGACGGCGCACCTTCTTGGCGGTGCCCTTGATGACGATATTGCCCAGCGTGACCTGACCGTCGCCGCCCATGGCAACAGAAGTGCCCCGGCGCACCGACAGGATCGTGGTGCCGTGATATTGCTCCATTGTGTTTTCCCGGAATTAAGTCTTTGGAACGATGATTTTTGCGTGCTTGTTGATGCCGACAATGGCCATCAACTCGGCAATCAGATGATTCGGACTGCGGATGATGACATCCTTGTCGTCGATCTTGAAGGGCATGATGTGATGTAGCAACTGGCTGGCGGACGCAAAATCCATGCGGGTGACCGCCGCAAAATCGATCACCGGCAAATCGCTGTCCTTGAAGCGCTCAGCCAGTTCCGTAAAGGCATGTTGCTTCAATTCGCCGGACAAATAATACGCATCGTCGCGGCGCCGTTGCGGTTGATTTGCCCGGGCTGGCGTCGCCGGCATGGCGCTTTCCCAGGAAGGCGGCGAAACCTCGAAACTGACGGCAAAATCCACCGCACGTTCTTCAAACTGGGCCTGCGTGCCATGACGCTGCAGCATTTCCAGCAGGAGGCGCCAGGCCGGTTCATGGGTGGCCTCGCCAACATGCAAGCGCTCATTGAGTCGGCGCAAAAATGCGTGATGACCGGTCAGATTCAGCACTTTGCCGACATGTCGCGCCTGAATCAGGAGTTTTGCCAGGCGCCCGGCCATGGCATCGTCACACCCGGCCAATTTGCTGCAATCCACGTCCAGCGTGGCATTTTGTTGGAGCAGCCCCATCAATTCGCGTAATGGCGCGGGGTCTTCTGCGGTCAACACCCCTTGCAGGGAAAAAACGGCGGGGCCGGCCGCCGCCCCGACAGCCCGCTCCGTTTCGCTGCGCCAGGCAGGCGGCGAGGTTTCACAGGCCTCGGCAAACTGCAGGGAATAGCGGTCGAACGCCTGCCGATCGCCCAGGAGTTGCAGGAGATCGAGCAACAAACACCAAAAACGGAACCCATCCGTGCCCCGGTAAGCCAGGACCAGGCGCTCCAGCGTCGCACGGGCTGCCGTGTCCTGTCCATTGGCATACAGTGCGCAGACTTGCTCGACATCGGCTTGCAAGGGATCGAGATCATGTTCGACATTGATCGCCATCACGCTGGAGGCGGTGAACTCCTTGTCGAATTCGGCCATGTCCGGATCGAGATCGGCTTCGTCGATCTCGAAACGCGACGGCAACTTGTCGGCCATGGCCGTGCGCGTCGGCGCCTTGGGTGCCATACCGGTCGGCGGGTCGGCCAACGTGAACTCCAGTGCCGGCAAGGGCTCGTCCAACTTGGCATCATGGGCTTCGGTCGGCACGGCGGGGAGCTTCATGTCCGGCAGCGTCGGGCGCGGTCGCGCCGCCGAGCGGCCTGGCATCTTGGCTTCAGGTTTCTTGAAAAATGAGAAAACCATCGAATCTCCCTGTACAGGAGTGAGGTTTTAGCACGTTCGGCAGAGGTCGTGCAACGCCCCTCGGGCTGGCCTGCATGACATACAGATCAAGCCGCAGCCGTGGTCTCGCAGCCCTCAGGCAAGCGCGACGCCGAACAGCAACAACACCAGCACCAACACCGGTCCAAATGGCTGGTCGAATGCCAGTGCCAGCGCGAAAGCCAGCACGTAGGCCGCGCCGCCGATGAGGATGGCCAGCCGGATGCCCTGCGACCAATTTCGTCCGCGGCGGAAGGCCAGCCAGGGCGGGATGTAAATCAATGCAAAAGCGCCCATCACGCCAAGGCTCAGGGTCGCCAACGCCAACAACAGCGCCGCCAGGACATCGAAGCCGGCCTGCAGCGCCCAGGCCGGCTCGCCACGCAAGCGACTGAAATCGGGATAGACATGCGCCAGCAGCAAGGGGCGCGACCCGCGACGCAGGCTAAAGGTCGCGATGGCCAGCGCCAGTGCCGCCATTCCTAGCATGCGCCCGTCGGCGAAAAACAACTGGCCGTCGAACAAGGCGTGACCCAGGCGCTCAGCCATCGGGAGATTGGCGACCAGCAAGACACTCGTTGCCCAGGCCGCCAGCCACATCAGCGCCGGCGCCGCATGGCCGCTGAGGCGCTTCACCACCCGGTGCTTGCCCCAACCGGCCATCGCCGCTGCCGCCAGACCACCTGCCGTCGGCGGCACACCGGCCAGCGAGGCGAGCAAGGCGCCGGCGGCGGCAACATGCGCGTAGGCCAGCGCGGCCAGCCACTCATCCCGCAAACGCAGGTAACAGCCCAGCCAGGGCAAAATCACGGCCAGCAAGAGGCCACACAGGAAAGGGGTCGTCAGCCAGTCAAACGCCATCGGCGGCCTCCAGTCGGATGACCCGGTCGCACACCGCTGCGACAAACTCGGCATCGTGGCTCACGACGAGCAGGCCCGCCCCCGTCGCTGCCCGCTCGCGCAAATGGGCGGTCAGGTGGGCGACTCCGGCTGTATCCAGGTTATTGGTCGGCTCATCGAGCAGCACCAAATCCGCCGGTGCCTGCAGCACGGCCCACAAGGCAAGGTAGTGCCGCTGCCCCCCGGAAAGGCGATCAAGCCGCTCATCCAGGCGGTCAGCCAGCCAGGGTGGCAGACCATCGGCGAGCGTGCCGGTCAAGGCGAGCAAGTCGCGCCCCGACAGCGGCAAGCCGAGCAGCGGCGGTATTTCCTGCGTCTGCAAGGCGATCCGCGTCCCGGTCGACCGCCGAAGATGCCCGGAAAAGACCCGTGCCCGACCGGCAATCGCGGCCAGCAGGGTACTTTTGCCGACGCCATTGGGGCCGGTCAGTCCAAGCACCTCGCCGGCGCGCAACTGCAGATTCAGTGGCGCCGTGGCGGGTTGGTTCCACCCCGCCACCAGGTTTTCCACGATGAGCAGC
>JAKLLI010000268.1 GCA_023150195.1 Azonexus sp. | reverse complement strand
CCGGTCAAGATTCCAATTCCGGAGTTGCTGATTCGCCTGCGTCAGGAAGCCTTTTCGGCACCGGTCGCCCAGCCGGCCCTACGCGGACAGGGGGCGGGTCACCGACCACTGATGTCGGCGATCTGGCGTGTCTGGGCAGCCATTTACAGCTCGCCGCTGGCCTATCGTGCCGTGTCCTGGCTGGGGAGCCGCTTTCACTGGCTGACGCCTGCGCAGCAAGGCAACTGGACGCGCGTCCGCGCGCCCTTGCAACCGGCTGCCCGACGCCTGCGCGACCGCCTGAAGGATCGCGCTTGAACCGCCAAGTCGACATCACATTTCGTCCGGTCGACGCGCCTTTCGTCCGGAATTCCCTTTTAGCCCCAGTCACACGAACTTGGCCATGTCCGAACTTATCCAGTCTCTGAGCCATCATCTGCCACCCCAGCAGATCATTACCGATGATCTGCGCCGCCTGGCCTATGGCACCGACGCCAGCTTTTACCGGCTTGTTCCGCAAGTCATCACGGTCATCGACGACGAAAACCAGGCCCGTAGCGTGCTGGCCATCGCCCGCCAGCACAAGGTGCCGGTCACTTTTCGTGCAGCCGGCACCAGCCTTTCCGGGCAAGCCATCAGCAATGGTGTGCTGGCGCTGATCGGTGAGGGGTTTGCCACCTGTGACCTGGCGCCGGATGCGACCACGGTTCGCCTCGGACCCGGCATGGTCGGCGGCGAAGTGAATCGTCGGCTGGCGCCTTTCGGTCGCAAGATCGGCCCCGATCCCGCGTCCATCGGCGCGGCCAAGATCGGCGGCATTGCGGCCAACAACGCCTCCGGCATGTGCTGCGGCACGGCCCAGAACAGCTACCGTAGGCTGGCCGGCATGCGGGTCATGCTCGCCGACGGCACCGTACTCGATACCGAAGATACGCTAAGCCGCGCCGCCTTCAGCCAGTCGCACGCGGTGCTGCTGGGCGAACTGGAACGACTGGCGCGCGCAACCCGGGACAACAGCACGCTGGCCGAGCGCATCCGTCACAAGTTCAAGATCAAGAACACGACGGGTTACAGCTTGAATGCGCTGGTCGATTTCGACGATCCCTTCGATATTCTGTCGCACCTGATGATTGGCTCCGAAGGCACGCTGGGCTTCATTTCACGCATCACCTACCACACGGTGGTCGAGGATCCCTGCAAGGCCAGCGCCCTGGTTTTCTTCCCGGATATCCGCAGCGCCTGCGAAGCGGTCATCCGCCTCAAGCCGCAACCCGTATCCGCTGTCGAATTGCTGGATCGCCCGGCACTGCGCTCGGTGCAGGACAAACCGGGCTTGCCGCCGGTCATGCAAACGCTGGGCGACGATGCAGCGGCCTTGTTGATTGAAGTCAGGGCCGCCACGGTCGACGCCTTGCAAAGACAGATTTCTGCGGTCCACGCGGCCATTGAGGGCATTTCCACAGTCGAGCCCATGCAGTTTTCCACGGATCCGGCCACCTGCGAGATGTACTGGAAAGTGCGCAAGGGCACCTTCCCTTCGGTGGGCGCCATGCGCAAGACCGGCACTACGGTGCTGATCGAGGACGTGGCTTTCCCTATCGCTTCGCTGGCCGATGCCACCCTCGATCTGCAAGCGCTGCTGCGGCAGCACGGTTACCACGAGGCCATCATTTTTGGTCACGCGCTGGAGGGCAACCTGCATTTCGTCTTTACCCAGGATTTTGGCGATGCCGCCGAGGTCGACCGCTACGCCCGCTTCATGGACGACGTCTGCCGCCTGGTGGTCGAAAAATACGATGGTTCGCTCAAGGCCGAACACGGCACCGGGCGCAATATGGCGCCCTTCGTTGAAATGGAATGGGGCAAGGACGCAGCCGATCTGATGCGCAAGATCAAGGCGCTCT
This sequence comes from Azonexus sp., assembly GCA_023150195.1. GTDB lineage: Bacteria > Pseudomonadota > Gammaproteobacteria > Burkholderiales > Rhodocyclaceae > Azonexus. The sequence continues at coordinate 1,481 of JAKLLI010000268.1, read as the reverse complement.
TTGATCCCACGGGCCTGCTGAACCCCGGCGTGATCCTGAACGACAACCCGCAGGCCCACCTCGAAAACCTCAAGCCCATGCCGGCTGCCGAGGACATTGTGGATCGGTGTATCGAATGCGGTTTTTGCGAACCGCTCTGTCCGTCGCACCGGCTGACCCTGTCGCCACGCCAGCGTATCGTCAGCGTCCGGGAATTGGCCCGCCGCGAGGCCGCCGGTCAACTGCCGGGCACGCTGGCCGAAGATTTTGCCTACATGGGGCTGGACACCTGCGCAGGCTGCGGCCTGTGCTCCACGGCCTGCCCGGTCGGCATCGATACCGGCGATCTCACCCGTCGGTTGCGCGGTCGGCAGATGGACGACGGCCTGCGCACGGTCAACGCCTGGACGGGGCGAAATTTCGGCACCCTGGTCAAGGCATCGCGCCTGGGGCTGTCCGTGGGCCATGCAGTGTCCAGCGTGCTCGGCGACAATTTCCTGTCCCGCGTTTCGGGGGGTGCCTGGAAAAAGCCCATGCCCCTTCCGGGTAAGGCGCCCATCAACCGCGAAACCACTGGCGACCCGGTGGTCTATTTCCCAACTTGCGGCGCACGCATTTTTGGCCCCACGAATCGCCAGGATGGCCAACTGGGTGATGTGATTCAGACACTGCTGGCGCGGGCTGGCTATCGCGCCATCCTGCCGGAAGGTTTCGATCAGCTGTGCTGTGGCCAGATGCTCTCAAGCAAGGGGATGGCGGACGAAGCCGATGCCATGTCGGCCAAACTGGAAGCTGCGCTCCTCAAGGCCTCGGACAATGGCCGCCTGCCCATCGTGATGGATGCCAGTACCTGCACGGCACGCATGCAGAAACACCTGGCGGGTCGCCTCAAGGTCTACGACTTCCACGAATTTGCCGTCGATGCGCTGCTACCGCGACTGGTTGTCACCCCGCAGCCGGGGCCGGTGGCCCTGCATGTCAATTGCAGCGTGCGCAAGGGGGGCAGCGATGCCAAGTTGCGGACCTTGCTCAAGGCCTGTGCCAGCGAGGTGGTCGAACCTGCCGGCGTGACCTGCTGTGGCTTCGCCGGGGATCGCGGCTTTGTCGTGCCGGAACTGAACCAGCATGCCTTGCGCCATCTGCATGCCGAATTGCCCAGTCATTGCGGCTGCGGCGTGTCCACCAACCGCACTTGCGAGATCGGGCTGAGTGCCGAATCCGGCATCAACTACCAGTCCATCGCGTATTTGCTCGAAAAATGTAGTCGACCGGGGGATTTCCCTTGTTAAGGATTTCCCTTAATGCCTCGTCCCAACGCTATTGCTAAGGTAGCGCACCCTCAAAATTCGAAGGAGTAACCGCATGTACAAGAACATCATGGTCGCCATTGACGACAGCGACACGTCCCGTTGCGCATTGGCCGAAGCCCTGCACATCGCCAAATGCAGCGACGCCAAGCTCTACATCACGCACGTGGCCGATGAAACCCTGATGGGCATGCA
>JAKLLI010000267.1 GCA_023150195.1 Azonexus sp. | reverse complement strand
TCCCTGCAGCGTTCAGGTCGGCCCACATCTTGGGCAGATCTTCCTTTTTTACGCCCAACAGGTCGATACGCTGACCGCCGGTGACCTTCACGGTCGGTACATTGTATTTCTCGGCGGCATCGGCGATGGCACGCAACTCGGCCGGCGTGGTCAATCCGCCCCACATGCGCGGCACCACCGAATAGGTGCCGTCCTTCTGGATGTTGGCATGGGCCCGTTCGTTGATGAAACGGGATTGCGGATCATCCTTGGATTCGTGCGGATGCGAGGAAATCAGGTAGTAATTCACGGCCGGGCGACACTTGTCGCAACCGTTCGGGGTCTTCCAGGCCATCTCCGCGAAGACCGCTTCCTTGCTGGTCAAATGCTTGCTGACGATGGCTTCGCGCACCACCTTGTGCGAATGATCGGTACAGGCGCACATCGGCTTGGTATCAAGGGCCGCCGGGGTGTAGGCCCCACCGATGGTGGAGGCCAGAATCTGCTCGACCAGGCCAGCACAGGAGCCGCAGGAGGACGCAGCCTTGGTGTGCTTTTTCACCTCATCCAGGGTGAACAAGCCTTTTTCCTTGATCGCCTTGACGATGGTGCCCTTGGTCACCCCATTACACCCGCACACCTCGGCGGAGTCGGGCATCTCGGCAGCCTTGCTGTTACCGGCGTGGCCGACGTCGCCCACCAGCGATTGACCAAAGATCAGGGAATCGCGAATGTCGTGAATGTCGCGCTTGTCCTTGAGCAACTGGAAATACCAGGGACCATCGGCGGTATCGCCGTACATGACGCCGCCGACGAGCTTGCTGTCCTTGATCACCAGCTTCTTGTAAACGCCGCCATACGGATCGTTGAGGACAATTTCTTCGTAGCCTTCCCCACCCATGAATTCGCCGGCGGAAAACAGATCAATGCCGGTGACTTTCAGCTTGGTCGAGGTCACAGAACCGGTGTAACGCCCGATGCCATAGCCGGCCAGATGATTGGCCGCGACCTTGGCTTGCTCGAAGAGCGGTGCCACCAGACCATACGCGATGCCGCGGTGGCTGACGCACTCGCCGACGGCGTAGATTTTGGGATCGTAGGTCTGCATGGTGTCGTTCACCACGATGCCACGGTTGCAGTAGATGCCCGATTTTTCGGCCAGCGCATAATTCGGGCGGATGCCGGCGGCCATCACCACCAGATCGGCCGGAATCTGCATGCCATCCTTGAAGCGTACCGCAGCCACACGGCCGGATTCGCCCTGAACCAGCATCTCCGTCTGCTTTTGCAGCAGGAACTTCAGGCCCTTGTCTTCCAAAGACTTCTGGAGCATTTTGCCGGCGACTTCGTCGAGCTGGCGTTCCAGCAGCCACGGCCCCAGATGCACGACGGTGACATCCATACCCCGCAGCTTGAGGCCATTGGCCGCTTCCAGCCCGAGCAAACCACCGCCGATGACCACCGCATGTTTGTGCTTGGTGGCCGCATCGATCATTTCGTCCGTATCCTTGATATCGCGATAGCCGATGACGCCCGGCAGGTCGTTCCCGGGAATCGGCAACACGAAGGGCGTGGAGCCTGTCGCGACGAGCAGTCGGTCGTAATACTCTTCCGTGCCATCGTCAGCGATCACCTTGCGCGCAGCGCGATCAATGTTGACGATCTGCTTGCCGGTGTGCAGAGTAATGTTGTTTTCCTTGTACCAATCCAGTTCGTTGAGAACGATTTCCTGGATGGTCATTTCCCCCGCAAGCACCGGGGACAACAGAATCCGGTTGTAGTTCGGATGGGGTTCCGCACCGAAGATGGTGATGTCGTAATGATCCGGCTTGATCTTCAACAGCTCTTCAATAGTCCGGACACCGGCCATTCCGTTGCCGATCAATACGAGACGCGGTTTGCTCATGTTTGGCTCCAACGTTGCGCGCACCTCATGGTGCAAAATTCACTTCAGCGCATGACGTCGTTGCCATCGTTCCGTCCACGTTGACGGTTGATTCGCTGTCTTGGCCTAGCTAAAGCAATCCGTGTGCCAGGCCGATAATCCATTGATTTTATGTCGTTAAGCGGTGTCGACCGCAGCAAGCACGCACCAGCAAAGTGCATCACCCGCCAGCACGGTGCAGGTCGCTCAATTGCTCCCGGTCAACATTCCCGTGGCTTCTACCGCGACGATGGCCTTGGCCTGGTTGAAATCTTCGGCGTAACCGCTCGCATAAAGGCAACACGCCAGCTGGTTACCTAGGGGTTTCGGCAAGGGAATTTGTTTGTCCAGCACTCGCCGCATCCAGCGCACGGTGCTGACCACATCGGTCGCATCGGGCAAGTTGGGCAGTGCGCGCAGACTTTCATGCTCGGCTTCGAACAGGGTATCGACTAGCCCTTCGCGAATGTACTCAAGCCGCGGACGCCGCTTGGGATTGGCAAAAGGCTCGCCTTCCGTACCGCGCAGCAGCAAGGCATGCTCGCCCCGGGTCACCATGAGGTTGCGCATCAATTCGATGAATTCGGGATGCGTCGCAGGCGCCACCATGACCGCCTCACCGCGGAAGGGGTTGAGGAGCTTGCACAGGCTGTGGGCACTATTGCGAACGCCCAGACGGCTGCGTAGCGATAGCAATTGATGCACCCCGGGCGCCAGCGCGGTCAGTGGCACAAAGGCTAGCCCTTTCTCCTCCAATTCCGCCTGTGCCTGCGTCACGGACACCATGGGCATGACGCCCAGTTCGCGGAAGATCAGCCCGCTGGTCACTCGGCCGTAGCCTTCGAGCAAGCCATGGACCAGCACGGGTACACCAAAGCGCTGCAGCAACAAGGCCAGCAAGGGGGTCAGATTGGCTTCCTTGCGAGCACCGTTATAACTGGGCAAAACCACCGGCCGTACCCGGCCATGCGGCATATCCAGCCGGAGCATGCGTTCATCGATGGCATCCATAAACCCGAGCATTTCGACCAGCGATTCGCCTTTGACCCGCAGGCCGAGGATGATGGCGCCCATTTCCAGATCCGGCACCCCCCCATCCAGCATGGCCGCATAAAGTTGATGCGCATCCTGCTGTGACAGATCGCGGGAACCGTGGGCGCCGCGACCAATTTCCTTGATGTAGTTTCCGTAGCTCATGGTCTCCTCCCCGGGGTCAGGCGACGTCAGCGGTTTTGCGAACGTGACCCGCCACCATTTTTTTGATTTCCGGTACGCAGGAACCACAGAAGGTTCCACATTTCAAACGATCCTGCAAGCCAGTGAAATCCGAGCCTTCATCGAGGGCCTGGCTGATTTGCGTATCGCTCACATCGGCGCACTTGCAGATGATGTTACGCGGCGCAATCCCTTGCGGCGCCTTGGCGCTTGGTGCCAGCGCGAAGCGAATCAGCGAAGCGTCCAGTTCATCATCCTCAGCCATCGCCTGCTTCAACCAGGTTTGTGCCAGGGTTTCACCCGCCAGTCGAACGCCTTGCAAACGACCTTCGAGTGCAATGGCCTTCTTGGCGATGCGGCGGCTTGCGTCAACATAATCAATCGCACCCGCCTCACCCGCGAGATCGAAGAGTTGATCCAGATGCGCGATTTCCGCCTCACTCAAGGGACTTTCGGCTGCCCCGCGCAAGACCACCAAAGGCGTCTTGCGCCCGTAGAGGCCGACGCTGACATAGGGATAGTCGGCCAGCAGGGTGCGCGCCTCGGCCAGCAGCGCGAGCGCTGCCGACTGATCCGTGCAGCGGCGAACCACAGCAAAGGGGTAAGGCAGATCCAGACGCCGGATTTGCACGGCAGCGTGCTTCAGTTCGGGCTGGCGGGAATACGGATCGGTCGCATCACAGACCACGGCATTGGCCCCCGGGGTGTTCATGAACTGGCTGCCCCAGTGCATGGGCATCCACGCCCGCCCTTTGGCCAATCCCGGGGTTTCCTTGACGCGCACGCGAATTTCGCCCCGGAGGTTGTAGACCGCAGCAATGTCGCCATCCTGCAGGCTGCGGTGACGCATATCGCAAGGGTGCATCGACAGAATGGGTTCATCTTCCAGATTATAGAGGCGCGGGACAGTCCCGGTACGACTCATGCCGTGCCAGTGATCCCGCATGCGTCCAGACAACAGGCTGACCGGGTAGTCTTCGTCGAGTGCGTCTGCGGTCAATTTGTGCTCGACCGCCACGAAATTCGCACGACCGCTGGCCGTGGGGTAAATACCATCCTCGTAGAGGCGAACTTTGCCGGCCTCCGCCTGCGCGGGATAGGGCCATTGTTGCGGCCCCCGCGCCTCAAGCAAGGCGTAACTCAGGCCGGTGATGTCCAAATCCCGTCCGCGCGTGGTTTCGCGATGTTCGTTGAAAATGGACTCCACATTTTCGTAGGGGAACAGGCGTTGCGTCGCCGGGTGTTCCAAACGGGCACCCAGACGGCGGGCGAAGTCAACCACGATCTCCCAGTCGTGTCGCGCCTCTCCGGGTGGCGGCATGGCGCCCTTCACCCGGGTAATGCAACGCTCGGAGTTGGTGACGGTGCCGCCTTTTTCACCCCATCCCGAAGCGGGCAGGAGGAGGTCGGCATAGGCCGCGGTGTCGGTGTTGGCAAACGCTTCCTGAAGTACAACGAATTCAGCACTGGCCAGACCGGCACGCACCGCCGCCTGGTAAGGCATGGACTGCGCCGGATTCGTGCACGCGATCCACACCGCCTTGATCTGACCGGTTTTCAGCGCGTTAAAGAGGTCGACCGCAGATTTTCCGGGGGTCGCAGGTACAAAGGGAATGCCCCAGAACTTCGCCATTTCTGCTCGATGGGCCGGATTCGCCAGATCCCGGTGCCCCGATAGCAGATTGGACAGCCCCCCCACTTCCCGACCGCCCATCGCGTTGGGCTGCCCCGTTAGCGAGAAAGGACCGGCGCCAGGCTTACCGATCTGGCCTGTGGCGAGGTGGAGGTGAATCAGTGCGGCATTGTTGTGCGTTCCATGCGCCGACTGGTTCAGACCCTGACAATAGAGCGAGAGGGCAGATTTTGCCTGACCAAACCAACGGGCTGCCTGCATCAGGTCGACTGTCGAAATGCCGCAGATTTCAGCCGTTCGGGCGGGCGGGTAATGCTTGACGATCTCTCGAAGCGCTTCAAAACCCTGCGTGTGGGCGGCGATATACGCTTCGTCGATCATTCCCTCATTGATCAGGATATTCAGGATG
>JAKLLI010000266.1 GCA_023150195.1 Azonexus sp. | reverse complement strand
CGATCTGAGGAATAAATTAATTCCTCTGGAATTAAAGCGTCGTGAAAGCCAGGAGAAGAACAAAGCGTTGAACGAAGTTCGCGCATTTGCCAAAACCCGGGGATTTTCCCTTGAGGAATTGATTGGCAAAGAGTCCAAAGTCAAATCGGCTACCGGTGGAAAAGTGAAAGTCAAATACCGTCACCCGCAAAATACCGAACTCGAATGGACGGGGCGTGGGCGGACACCAAAATGGGTGACGGCTTGGTTGGAGTCCGGTGCCTCACTGGATGAATTGCTGGTTTGAAATGCGTATTCTGTTAAGCAATGACGATGGTTATTTTGCCCCCGGGCTGGCGGCGCTTTATGAGGCCCTGTCCGATCTTGGCGAGGTGACTGTCGTCGCTCCCGAGCAAAATCGGAGTGGTGCCAGCAATTCGCTGACGCTGGATCGGCCGCTGATGTTGAAACAAGCGGCATCCGGTTTTTATTTTGTGAATGGGACGCCAACCGATTGCGTGCATCTGGCGGTTACGGGAATGCTGGAAAACTTACCCGATATGATTGTTTCCGGTATCAATTCCGGCGCCAATATGGGGGATGACACGATTTATTCCGGTACGGTCGCTGCAGCAACCGAAGGCTATTTGCTGGGCATTCCATCGATCGCCGTTTCATTAACGAGCTTCGAAGGCAAGCATTTCTCTACCGCGGGAAAAGTGGCGAGATCTCTGGTGGAGCGCTTTGTCCGGCAGCCTGTTTCCGAGCCCATGTTATTGAATGTCAATGTGCCGGATATTCCCTATGCCGAACTCCAGGGCATGGAGGTGACTCGGCTCGGACGAAGGCACAAGGCTGAGCCAGTTGTGCGCATGAGTTCACCCAGAAACGAAACCGTGTATTGGATCGGGGCCGCAGGTGCGGCAGCAGACGCCGGCCCCGGCACCGATTTTTATGCTATCGACCAGGGTAGGGTGTCGATTACACCCTTGCAAATTGATCTGACCCATACCCGTCAGCTCGCCACTATTCGTCAATGGATGCAATGACTCACGCGGGCTTGCAGGGTATCGGCATGACCTCGCAGCGAACCCGCGCGAGAATGATCGAGCGCTTGCGGGAAAAGGGCATCAAGAGCGAAACGGTACTGCGTGCAATGGCTGCCGTACCGCGTCATGTATTCGTCGAAGAGGCGCTTGCTTCCAGGGCCTATGAAGATACGGCCTTGCCACTGGGGATGGGGCAGACAATTTCGCAACCGTATATCGTCGCCCGCATGATCGAGTTACTGCTTAATGGCCGACAAGGCTTGGGCAAGACCCTTGAGGTCGGGGCAGGTTGTGGATATCAGGCGGCTGTGTTGGCGCAGCTGACCCCGGAGGTTTACGCAGTCGAGCGTCTGGCACCCTTGCTCGAAAAGGCAAAGGTGAATTTGGGAGTTTTGCAGCAGTTCAATGTGCGATTGAAGCATGCAGATGGTCATCTTGGCTTGCCAGACGCGGCACCCTTTGACAGCATCATTGTGGCGGCTGCTGGATCCGAGGTGCCGCCCGGATTGTTGGCTCAGATGGCACCCGGTGGGCGAATGGTCTTGCCTGTCGGCGGGCAGGCGCAGTATCTTTGTCTCGTTGAATGCACTCCCCAAGGGTTTACTGAAACTCGGCTAGATCCCGTTCGTTTTGTGCCCTTGCTCTCAGGAACACAATGAAGCCAATTTTTACCGTACTGATTCCCGCGATTTTTCTTGCTGCTTGTAGCCAGGCGCCTGTCGTTGCCGTCGACCGCACCCCTTCGGCAGCGGCTGCGCCGGTAAAAACCTTGGCTGCCGGTGAATATCTCGTCAAGCGTGGCGATACCCTGTTCCGGATTGCACGCGAGCATGGGGTTAGCGTTCAGGAACTTGCCGCCTTGAACAATATCGATAACCCGTCAAATTTGCGTGAAGGGCAGGTGTTGCTGCTGCGCCCGACGACGACAACGGTGACGGTGGCGCCGGTTGCGGAGGTTGTGGCGACGCCCGTGGGCGGGGCTGGTGCTGTTGAAGCGCGGCCCCTCGATAGTGGTGGCGGCTCTGCCGGGAATCTCCCTGCCGGTGTGGTGCGCGAACCACGAGGCGGCAAAGAGCCTTATTCGGACGAAGCCTTCGCCCGATTGAACCGGATTGAAACCCCAAAGGCTACGGTGAGCGAGGCAAGTCCCGCGCTGGAACCTGATAAGGGTCTGGTTGAAGGGATTGCCTGGGCGTGGCCGACTACAGCAAAAATCAAAACGCCTTATAACGGATCGGGTAACAAGGGCGTTGATTTTGCCGGGAAGTTGGGTGATCCGGTTAACGTCGCTGCTGACGGCAAAGTGCTTTATGTGGGCGATGCGCTTGCCGGTTACGGCAAATTGGTGATCGTCAAACACAGTCCCGATCATCTTTCGGTCTACGCGCACAACAGCAAAGTTCTGGTTCGAGAGGCACAGTCCGTCATGCAGGGGCAAAAAATTGCCGAGATGGGGAACACAGGAACGGACAGCGTCAAGCTGCATTTCGAGATTCGCAAACAGGGCAAACCTGTTGACCCCATGCCGTTTTTACCTAAGCGATGAGGCTGCATGCCGATGATCCGGTCGATGAGTCGGGCGCGTTTCCCGATCCCGATGACGGCTTGTCGGATTTCACCGCCTCAGGGTCCGGCGAGCCCGATCTTTTTGAGGATTTGACCCAGCTTTACTTGAATGAAATTGGCGCCAAACCGCTGTTGACCGCCAGCGATGAACTGGCAACGGCAAGGCGTGTGCAACAAGGGGATTTCCCGGCGCGGCAGAAGATGATCGAGCATAATCTGCGTTTGGTCGTCAGCATCGCCAAGCATTACCTCAACCGGGGCATCCCCTTGCTCGATTTGATCGAGGAGGGGAATCTCGGCTTGATTCATGCGCTGGAAAAGTTCGACCCCGAGCGGGGATTTCGTTTTTCCACTTATGCGACTTGGTGGATCCGCCAAAGCATCGAGCGGGGCATCATGAACCAGTCGAGAACGATTCGTCTCCCGGTCCACGTGGTCAAAGAGGTCAATCTGGTGTTGCGCGCCATGCGTCACCTGGAATCTGGCGAGCAACGCGAGGCTACCGTCAGCAAGGTGGCTGCACTGCTCGATCGGCCCGTTGAGGAAGTCCGCTACATCCTGTCCCTGAATGAACACATGGCTTCTCTGGATGCGCCGCTGGAGATCGACAATGGGTTGTCGATGCTGGAGCTGATTCCTGATACCAGCGATCGCGATCCGGAATCGATGCGGCAGACTGGCGAGGTGGACGGTTTGCTGACCGGTTGGCTGGCCCAACTCGGTGAGCGCCAGCGTCGGGTGATCGAGCGTCGCTATGGCCTAAGCGGCGGCGATCCGGAAACCCTGG
>JAKLLI010000265.1:3454-5454 GCA_023150195.1 Azonexus sp. | reverse complement strand
CCTCGCGGCACCATGTCCATTCAAGCAAAACCCGCCCCCGAGGCAACTGAAAACAAGATCAAGGACCTCTTGGAGTGGCTGGCGAGTAACCACAACAAGAAATCGGCAGACGACACCGAAGCCTTGCTGGACAAGCTGGCCATTCTTCGCGAAAGCAGTCTCGCGCCCGGTCAACGGCTGAAACTGCTGGATTTATTGCACGCCCATGCGGACCGAACCGTTCAAAACGAGCGCCCGCGTTTCAACAGCTTCGCTTTGCCGCTCTCGCGAAAATCTCGGCAAAAGGTTCGCCTGCTGCTGGAATTGCTCGACACCATCGTGCTCGATTATTTCAATGCCCTGAACGATGCAATGAATCAGGCGCTCGCAGACGGCAAAGGGACCGGCGCCCCCGCGGGTTCGCTGAGACGCCTGATGATTTCCATCGGCAACCAGATCCGGATTCATCACCAGGTCGCCTCCCCGCCGCGCAGCGGACTCTGGGAACAAGCGCATCTCGCATTCAATATCGCCCAACGCACCGGGAACGAATCCATTCCCGCGCCACGCGGCGGACAGAGCATCGCCCGGCTTTATGCCAACCTGCTCTTGCTCACCATTGCGCACCCGGCCTCATTTTCTTCCGAAGAGCTCGATTTCATCGACCAATACGTTGCCGCCCTGCCGGAAAGCATTCACTTTCAATCCAGCGACACCCACCTGGCACCCGGCGTCTTCTGGCTGGATCCTGACAGGGACTTCCCGGCCTACGCGTTGGCGAGACGCGCGCCATCCGGCAACGATCTGCGCGTGCGTTATTTCTCCTGCGCGCCTATCGCGGCCTGCGCCATACAACATCACAAAGCGCTCAAAAAAGGCGGACAAGCCGCCGCACTGGGACTGCCCGCCTTTGCCGACACCTCGGCCGGACAGGGCGTACTCAAACGTCTCAGCGGTCTTTGGGGCAATCCCGTCAAACGCAAATTTCCCCGCCGCCATCAATCCTACCGGGCACGATTGAGCAGCGGCCTCCTGGCTGCCTGGCAACATCTCAGCGAACACGGCGACACCCCGCCATTCAGCGAATGGATGGTCACCAACGAAAGCCCGGAAGGCTTCGCCCTAATGCATATCGCGGGCGATACGGACAAGCTTCGGGTAGGCGATCCGATTGCCATCCAGGTCATGAGCGAGCACAGCCGTGATCAAGCACATTGGCAACTTTGCATCATCCGCTGGGCCATCTCCGAAAATCCTGAACACATTGAAATCGGGCTGCAGTTGCTCGCTGCCAATCCACTTGCCGCCCGACTCGCCTTGCCTTACAGCACCGACAGCGGCCTTACGCCAGCCATCCTGCTACCGGCGATTCCCGCATTGGGGAAGGAACAGGCGCTTATCGTCAACGCCGGACTGCTCAAGGAAAATACGCGCCGTATCGTCCTGATGATCGAACGCGGCAATCTCGAGATCCGAGAAATTCGCACTGGCAAACTCGACGACCAGACGCAATCCATCGACATTTTCTCGATTCGCTCCGAAAACTGAGTCACACAATGGCGGAAATTCTTGTGCTTTATTACAGCCACCGCGGCTCGGTACGCGCGCTGGCTGAACGCATCGCGTGTGGTATCGAATCGGTGGCTGGCGCCGAAGCCTGCTTGCGTACCGTCCCCCCGATCTCCGCAGTATGCGAGGCCATCGCCCCCGCCGTTCCCGAGCACGGCGCTCCCTACGCGGATGCCGATGATCTCATTCGCTGCGCCGGTCTCGCCTTGGGCAGCCCGGTGCGTTTCGGCAACATGGCCGCCCCGATGAAGTATTTTCTCGATGGCACCATCGGCGCATGGCAGAATGGCGCCCTTGCCGACAAACCCGCCTGCGTTTTCACCTCCAGCGCCAGCCAGCATGGTGGCAACGAATCCACGCTCCTGAGCATGATGTTGCCTTTGTTTCACCATGGCATGCTGGTGATGGGACTTCCTTTTACCCATCCCCAACTCACTGCCACGCAAGCCGGC
>JAKLLI010000265.1:0-3386 GCA_023150195.1 Azonexus sp. | reverse complement strand
CGCCAGCCACGTCGCCGGTATTGACGGCAACCCGCGCCTGAGCGAAACCGAAAGCCAGTTGGCATTCCTGCAAGGGCAGCGGCTGGCGAATTTCGTTGTCAAATTGAGTCGACCGTGAACGAACGCCATTACCAATTGCTGACCAGCACCAGCCTGATTGCCCTCATTTTTCTCTGTCTTGCCTGGGAAGGCTGGCTCGCCCCCCTGCGCCCCGGCGGCTCCTGGCTGATTCTTAAAGGGGCATTCCTGCTCGCCCCGCTCTTTGGCATTCTGCGCGGCAAACGCTATACGTATAAATGGCTGTCGCTATTCATCCAGTTTTATCTGCTGGAAGGCTTTACCCGCGCCACCAGTGACCACGGCCTGACGCAATGGCTGGCGATTGGGGAGTGCGTATTGGCCTGTGCCGTCTTTGCCGGATCCATCCTTTTCATCCGGTCAACCCGCCATCCGGACGCAAAAAAAACCGCGTAAGCCGAAGCGAACGCGGTGTATCAGGTTGGCGAACGCAAGCGTTCAAACGTCGCCTTGCGCCCTGACCTTTTCCAGCGTGGAATGCAGTTTGTTCAGCGCATTCAGATAGGAACGCGCTGAGGCGATCACGATATCGGTATCGGCACCGCTCCCATTCACAATCCGCCCACCCTTGGAAAGACGTGTTGTCACCTCGCCTTGCGCATCGGTGCCGGTAGTGATGGCATTCACCGAATAGAGCAAGAGCTCAGCCCCACTGGCAACCACCTTTTCAATCGCCTTGAAGGTGGCATCCACTGGTCCGCCCCCAGCTGCCTCAGCCTTGTGTTCCACGCCCCCGACGCCAATGATGACATTCGCCACAGGCAATTCGCCGGTTTCGGAGGTGACGCGGGAATAGACCAGCTTGAAATGTTCCTGCTCAGGGGTCACCACTTCTTCGGATACGAGCGCGTGCAAATCCTCATCGAAGATTTCGTGCTTGCGATCCGCCAACTCTTTGAAACGGGCAAACGCGGCGTTCAAGGCCTCATCGCTTTCCAATTCAATACCCAGTTCCTGCAAGCGCGTCTTGAAGGCATTGCGCCCCGAGTGCTTGCCCAACACCAACTTGTTCTGCGTCCAGCCCACATCCTGGGCGCGCATGATTTCGTAGGTTTCGCGGTGCTTCAGCACCCCGTCCTGATGAATACCGGATTCGTGCGCAAAAGCATTGGCCCCCACCACCGCCTTGTTGGGTTGTACCGGGTAACCTGTAATCTGCGACACCAGTTTGGAGGCCGGCACAATCTGCGTGGTGTCGATGCGAGTTTCCACCGGAAACACGTCACTCCGGGTACGAACCGCCATGACAATTTCTTCGAGCGCGGCATTACCGGCCCGCTCGCCCAGGCCGTTGATGGTGCACTCCACCTGGCGCGCCCCGGCGAGCACTGCGGCCAGCGAATTGGAAACCGCCAGGCCCAGATCGTTGTGGCAATGCACCGACCAGATCACCTTGTCCGAATTCGGCACACGTGCGATCAGCTGGCGCATGGTTTCAGCGTATTGATGAGGGATGTTGTAGCCCACGGTGTCCGGGACATTGATCGTTTTAGCCCCGGCCTTGATGACTTCCTCAAAGATGCGACAGAGAAAATCCAGCTCGGAACGCCCGGCATCCTCGGCGGAAAATTCCACATCATCCGTGAACTGGCGCGCCCAACCGATCGCCTTGACCGCCTGTTCCACGACCTGATCCGGCGTCATGCGCAGCTTCTTTTCCATGTGAATGGGGGAGGTCGCAATAAACGTATGAATACGACCGGAGCGCGCCGGCTTGATCGCTTCACCCGAGCGACGAATATCATTTTCATTGGCACGCGCCAGCGAACAGATGGTCGACTCCTTGATCACTTGGGCAATCGAGTGAATGGCATCGAAATCACCGGGCGACGCCGCGGCAAACCCGGCCTCGATGACATCCACGCGCATCTTTTCGAGTTGGCGTGCAACGCGAAGCTTCTCTTCCTTGGTCATCGAGGCGCCGGGGCTTTGCTCGCCATCGCGCAAGGTCGTATCGAAAATAACCAGATGCTGTTTCATCAATGACTCCGGGAATTCAGGAAGCTTTACGCTTCATCAGGCCAATGGCCGCCAACACATAGCCGGACAAGCCATACACCACAAAGAAGGCAAACAAGGCAATTTCAGGACTATAGGCCAGCAGGGCAAAACCGAGCGCGATCGCGGCAATCACGAAAAATGGCACGCTTTTCTTGAGGTTCACGTCCTTGAAGCTGTAGTAACGAATGTTGGAGACCATCGTCACGCCAGCAAAAATCGTCATGCCACAGGCCAGCCAGCGCACATCGCTCCCCGGCACTTGGGCGACGATCATTACCCAGACTAGGCCGGCCACCAGAGCGGCCGCTGCCGGCGATGGCAAACCCTGAAAGAAGCGCTTGTCCACCACTTCCAGGGTGGTATTGAAGCGGGCCAGGCGCAAGGCGGCACCGGCACAATAAATAAAGGCAGCGATCCAGCCCAGACGCCCCAAATCGCGTAAGGCCCATTCGTACATCACCAAGGCCGGCGCCGCACCGAAACTGACCATATCGGAGAGCGAGTCGTATTCTGCCCCAAACGCCGACTGGGTATTGGTCAGACGAGCCACACGACCATCCAGGCCATCCAGCACCATGGCAATAAAAATCGCCATGGCCGCCCGTTCAAAGTCGCCCTGCATCGCCTGGACAATGGCAAAAAACCCGGCAAACAAGGCTGCGGTCGTAAACAGGTTGGGCAGCACGTAAATGCCGCGCCGCTTGACTGCCGGATTAAAAAGGGATTTGCGGGGTTTGAGTTCAGTCATGGGCAAAAGGATGGAGCCGGAAGGGAGCAAGGATACACCCTTCCCACAACCAATTTGGGCGGTGCAGATTCCTACACCGCCCAAAGCGAAGGTAGCGTTAGACGCGCCCGCGCAGACAGTACGTCAGTACGGCAAGCGGAAGCAACGCTGCGCTACCGAGCCAGTGCCAAAACTTTAGTTCTTGGATTGATCGACCAGCTTGTTTTTCTTGATCCACGGCATCATGTCGCGCAGCTGGCCACCGACCGTTTCGATCGGGTGGACGGCGTTCAGACGACGACGCGCGGTCATGCTCGGGTAGTTGGTACGACCTTCGAGGATGAACATCTTGGCGTATTCGCCGGTCTGGATACGCTTCAGGGCGTTGCGCATGGCTTCGCGGGACTGGGCGTTGATGACTTCCGGACCGGTCACGTATTCACCGTATTCGGCGTTGTTCGAGATCGAGTAGTTCATGTTGGCGATGCCACCTTCGTACATCAGGTCGACGATCAGCTTCAACTCGTGCAAGCACTCGAAGTAGGCCATTTCCGGGGCATAGCCGGCTTCGACCAGGGTT
>JAKLLI010000264.1 GCA_023150195.1 Azonexus sp. | reverse complement strand
ATGAACAAGCGGGCCAGGCCTTTGCGATGGGCCTCGGCGGCTTCCTCGGCGGAATCGAAGACTTTGAGGCTGACCGTTTCCCCCTCGTCGATCAAGGCCGGATAGCCGATAACCGTTTGTTTGCCGACCGGTACTTCCATCAATTCGGGCAGCTCGCCGAAGGTCCAGTCCGTGAGTTGCGTGAATTGGGCGGGCGTTTCGTGCAAATCGGCAAATTCTTCCTTGGCCTCCTTGCCCCACTCGCCACGCAAGGCCACCAGGCTGCGATTCATGTCGAGCTGGCGACCATGCTCGTCGATCAGCTTGTAGTTGATCGAGAAGTGTGCAGGCAGAGCATCGGGCCGGAAAGCATCGGGCGTCACGGCCCAGCCACGGGCATTCAGGCCGCGCGCTTCCAGGATGTAATCGATCAATGGCGTCAGGATGCCCTGATTCAGCTTCTTGTCGTTGCCTTCCACGGTCGACAGGAATTCCTCGACAAATTCCGGCACCGGCACCAGCTTGGCGCGGATTTTTTGCGGCAAGGTCTTGATCAACTGCACCAGCTTTTCCTTGATCAGCCCCGGCACCAGCCACTCCATGCGCGCCGCCGGAATCTGGTTGAGCTGCGCCAGCGGCAAGGTCAGCGTCACTCCGTCTCGCGGCGAACCCGGCTCAAAGTGATAAGTGAGCGCATACTCAACACCCCCCACCTTGATTTGATGCGGGAAGGCCTCGGTCGTGACCCCCGCTGCCGAATGGCGCATCAGGTCGTCCTTGGCGAGGTAGAGCAACTTGGGATTTTCCAGCTCGGCTGTCTTGCGCCAGTGATCAAAGGTGGCGCCGTTGTGGATGCCCTCCGGAATCAGGTGATCGTAGAAGGCATAGATCAGCGCATCATCGACCAGCACATCCTGCCGGCGCTGCTTGTGCTCGATCTTTTCGATGTCGCGAATCTGCTTCTGGTTGTGCTGAAAGAAGGGCCAGCGCCTGGCAAAGGCCTCGTCGATTTCCTCGCCGACCAGGCCCTGGCGGATGAAAATCTCGCGCCCTTCGGCGGGTGCCAGCGGCCCGTAATGAATACGCCGTTTCGGGTTGAGCACCACGCCGTAGAGCGTCGTGCGCTCCCAGCCGGCGACCTGCATCGCCTTCTTTTCCCAATGCGGATCGAAGTACTGGCGCTTGATCAGGTGAGCGCCCACTTTCTCGATCCACTCCGACTCAATGCGGGCAACGCAGCGCCCGAACAAGCGCGTGGTTTCGGTGATCTCGGCGGCCATGATCCATTTGCCGGCCTTTTTCTGCAGCGGCGAACCGGGATGAATCAGGTAGCGAATGCCGCGCGCCCCAAGGTAATAACCGGATTCGTCGGACTTGCAGCCGATATTGCCCAAGAGCCCGGACAGCAGCGCCATATGAATGGCCTCGTAGGTGCCGGGAATCTCGTTTTCCCGCCAGCCCGATTCCTTCTGACCCAGTTCGCTCACCATCGCGTGCAACTGGCCATGCACCTCGCGCCATTCGCGCAGGCGCAGGTAGGACAGGAAATGGGCGTGACAGGTATCGACCAGCGATTTGTTCGATTTCTTGTGGTCGACCGCAGATTTGAACCAATGCCACAGTTTCACCCAACTGAGAAACTCCGATTTCTCGTCGGCGAATTGCTTGTGCTTTTCGTCCGCCGCCTGCTGGCGATCCTGAGGACGTTCGCGCGGATCCTGCGTAGACAGCCCGGCAGCAATGATCAGCACCTCGCTGAGGCAGCCCAGATCGCGCGCCGCCACCAGCATGCGACCGATACGCGGGTCCAGCGGCAGCTTGGCCAGTGCCTCGCCCACCTTGGTCAGGCGGTTGTCCTCGTCCAGCGCGCCCAGCTCCTGCAGCAGCGCGTAGCCATCGCTGATGGCTTTGGCCGGCGGCGGCTCGATGAAGGGAAAGCTCTCGACATCGGTCAGGCGCAGCGATTTCATGCGCAGGATCACGCCGGCCAGCGAAGAACGCAGGATCTCTGGATCGGTAAACGGCGCGCGGGCGTTGAAATCGGCCTCGTCGTACAGCCGCACGCACACCCCGGCCGCCACCCGCCCGCAACGGCCCGCCCGCTGGCGCGCTGCCGCTTGCGAAATCCGCTCCACCTGCAACTGCTCGACCTTGTTGCGGTAAGAATACCGTTTGATGCGCGCCAGCCCGGTGTCGATCACATAGCGAATACCCGGCACGGTAAGCGAGGTTTCCGCCACATTGGTCGCCAGCACGATGCGCCGCTGGCCGCCTGAGGGCTTGAAAATGCGATCCTGATCGCCGGCCGAAAGCCGTGAAAACAAAGGCAGAATTTCCGGGGCATGGGCACTGCTCAAGCCGGGCCGCGCCAGCGCATGCTTGCGCAAAGCCTCCGCCGCCTCGCGGATTTCCCGCTCGCCCGGCAGAAAGACCAGGATGTCGCCCGGCCCCAGTCGAGCCAGCTCATCGGCAGCGTCCACAATCGCATCGTAGAGATCGCGCTCGTCATCCTGCTTGTCGAGATCCTCGACCGGGCGATAGCGCACCTCCACCGGATACAGGCGTCCGGAAACTTCGATAATCGGCGCCTTTTTGCCGTCGACCGTGAAATGCTCGGCAAAACGCTCGGCATCGATGGTCGCCGAGGTAATGATCACCTTGAGGTCGGGCCGGCGCGGTAGCAACTGTTTGAGGTAGCCGAGCAGGAAATCGATGTTGAGGCTGCGCTCGTGCGCCTCATCGATGATGATCGCCTCGTAGGCGTTCAAATAAGGATCAGACTGCGACTCCGCCAGCAGGATGCCGTCGGTCATCAGCTTGACCCAGCTGTCTGCGGTCGACTTGTCGTGGAAGCGGATTTTCACGCCAACCCCGGCGCCGACCTGCGTCTTGAGTTCCTGCGCCAGACGCGTGGCCACCGAACGTGCCGCCAGCCGGCGCGGCTGCGTGTGACCAATCAGGCCACGGGCGCCAATGCCCAGATCGAGGCAGATTTTCGGCAACTGCGTCGTTTTGCCCGAGCCGGTTTCGCCGCAAACAATCACCACCTGATGGTTCGCGATCAGTTCGGCGATGTCGGCACGCCGCTCATTGACCGGCAGATCCGTCTGGAATTCCGGTCTAGGCAGCTTGCTCCGGCGCTCACCCACAGCCGCCTGCGACGCCGTCACCAGCGCGGCCAGATCCGTCTGCAATTTTTGCCGCTTATCGCCCGTCGACCGTTGCAAATCACGCTGCAAGGCGCGCAACCGGCGCGCATCGGCCGTCAGGGTTGCAAGGGAAATCTCATTGCGCGGGCCGCGCTTGGGGAAAGTTGTCGCCATGGGGGCGAATTATATTCGGCAGCCTAGGAAAACCGGGGAGCACAAGCGATACCGTAGCAACAATCAGAAGCATCCCGATATACTATAAACATAAAACTAACCCTCCCT
>JAKLLI010000263.1 GCA_023150195.1 Azonexus sp. | reverse complement strand
CTGCGCCGGTTGCAGAGCCCGCTGGGGATCGGCGATTGGCCGATCAGCCGAATGCAGGAAAACGCAAGGCCTTGGCAGCCCCCCTCGATGACGAGTGGGCTGAGTTCTAATTTCAACATTCAGGATCAGCGAAGGAATAACGATGCGAAACAATCAGCCGGTGACCCAGAAAGAGGTCTTGCTCTCCCCGGAGCAGAGCGTTGTGTCGACAACGGACCTGAAAGGTCGGATCGTCTCGGTTAACCAGGCGTTTCTCGAAATCAGTGGCTTTACCGAAGCAGAATTGATCGGGGAGCCGCACAATATTGTTCGCCACCCGGATATGCCGGTCGAGGCCTTTGCCGATCTCTGGAATACGCTCAAAAATGGCCGCCCATGGACGGGGCTGGTGAAGAATCGGTGCAAGAACGGGGACTACTACTGGGTGGTCGCCAACGTCACCCCCATCTATCAGAGCGGGGAGGTCTGTGGCTACATGTCGGTGCGTAGCGCGCCGACCCGGGAACAAGTGGCGGCTGCCGAAAACGCCTATCGCGATTTCCGGGAAGGGCGTGCCGGCGGTCTGCAAGTTCGTGACGGCAAGGTGGTCGCCAAGGGCCTCAGCATGGGCGGCTGGCTACGTTCCCGTTCCATTGCCCAGCGCATCTACACCATCTTTAGCTTGCTGATTCTTGGCATGCTGCTGCTTGGCGGGATTGGCGCTTATACCGTATCGGAAAGCGATGCCCGCTTGCAGACGGTCTACGACGATCGCGTGGTGCCTTTGCGGCAATTGAAGGACGTTGCCGACGCTTACGCCGTTTCGATCGTCGATTTGAGTCACAAGACCCGTGACGGCGCCGAAAAATATGAAGATGCCTTGAAAAAAATTGAAGCGGCGGAACAGAAGGTCAAATCGACCTGGGCGGCTTACACCGCGACCAAGCTGACCGACGAAGAGGCTCGCCTGGTTGCGCAGGCGGAAACCCTGATGAAACAGGGCGATCTGGTTTCCGCCAAGTTGAAAGAGATCGTGCGTGCAGGGGACCATGATCAACTGGCGAAATTCGCCGCCGAAGAACTGTATCCGGCGATTGATCCGATTTCGGACAAATTATCCGAACTGGTTGCTCTGCAGTTGGATGTGGCCAAGGAGAGCGTTGAGCACGCAGCAGCCGATTCCGCAGCCTTCAAAGTGAAATTCATCCTTTTGATCGCTGCGTTCGCTTTGCTAGGATTGTTCCTCGCGTTGGGACTGGTGAGTGGACTTCGTCATCAAATTGCCGATTTGGTGAAATTCTTCAAGGGCTTGGCCGAAGGACGCAGTGATGTTGCGCTGGATGAGGTCAGACGCGATGAGCTGATGGCTCTCACTGATATGGCGCGTTCCATGCAGATCAAGTCAGGTTTCGATCTGGCCGAGGCCCGTCGTGTGGCAGCCGAAGGCACGCGGATCAAGATGGCGCTGGATGGTGCCGGTGCCGCGATGACCATTTCTGACGCCAACAATGCACTGATTTACATGAACGGCGCAGCGGAAGCGCTCTGGCGCAAGATGGAGCCGGAAATGCGCAACCGCGTGCCGGGCTTTGCGGTATCGGACATGTACCATCGTTCGCTGGCGGAATTTTTCGATGAGGAATCGGCCCGTGCCACCTATGCTGCCGAGCTGACCGAAGCAAGAACACTGGAAGTCGCCATGTGCGGCCGCATCATTCAGGTCACGGCAACGCCGGTTCGCGATGCGCAGGGGGCTTACCTGGGGCGTGCCAGCCAGTGGCTGGATCGCACGGATGAAGTTGCCGTGGAAAATGAAGTCGCCGACATCGTCGGGGGCGCATCGCGAGGTGATTTCACCCGCCGCGTATCGCTGGAGGGCAAACATGGCTTCTTCTTGCGCCTGGCCAATGATCTCAACACCTTGGTGCAAACCAGTGAAACCGGGCTGGAAGATGTGGCGGGCGTGCTCTCCGTGCTTGCCGAAGGCGATCTGACCAAGACCATCAGCGCCGAGTACCAAGGCACCTTCGGTCGCCTCAAGGACGATGTGAATCGGACCGTGACCCGTTTGCAGGACATTGTTGGCCAGATTCGCTTGTCGACCGATTCCATCAATACGGCGGCCAAGGAAATCGCTTCCGGTAATCAGGATTTGTCCAGTCGCACGGAAGAGCAAGCCAGCAGCCTGGAAGAAACGGCTTCCAGCATGGAGGAACTGACCAGTACCGTGAAGCACAACGCGGATAACGCCCGCACGGCCAATGATCTGGCCTCCAGTGCCCAGCAGGTTGCCATCAAGGGGGGCGAGGTGGTCGGCCAGGTGGTGGAAACGATGACGGCGATCCATCAGTCGAGCAGCCGCATTGCCGACATTATCGGCGTGATTGATGGTATTGCGTTCCAGACCAACATTCTGGCACTCAATGCGGCAGTCGAAGCGGCACGCGCCGGTGAGCAAGGTCGCGGGTTCGCCGTGGTGGCGACCGAGGTCCGTAATCTGGCACAACGCAGTGCGGCTGCCGCCAAGGAAATCAAGGGCCTGATTTCTGACTCGGTGGACAAGGTGGCTGTCGGCAACAAACTGGTGGATCAAGCCGGGCGAACCATGGAAGAGGTTGTCGGCAGTATCCAGCGGGTGGCGCGCATCATGGGTGACATCTCGA
The DNA here is from genome assembly GCA_023150195.1 of Azonexus sp. Classification (GTDB taxonomy): domain Bacteria; phylum Pseudomonadota; class Gammaproteobacteria; order Burkholderiales; family Rhodocyclaceae; genus Azonexus. The sequence continues at coordinate 802 of JAKLLI010000263.1, read as the reverse complement.
ATGCCAGTCGTGAGCAGAGTTCCGGTATCGAGCAGGTGAGTCTGGCGGTCAGTCAGATGGACGAAGTGACACAACAAAATGCGGCCCTGGTCGAAGAAGCTGCTGCTGCCGCGGAAAGCCTTGAAGAGCAAGCCGAAAACCTCGCTTCCGCAGTTGCCGTATTCCGGATGAGCACCATGGACAGGCCGGCCATTGCGGCACCGAAAAAGGCGGCGGCATTGCCCTTTGAATCGGCGTCGGCGGATGCGCCCAAGTCGGCGTCTGCACAACCGAAAATGAAATCCCTGCCGACACGTCTGGATGATGAATGGGAAGAGTTCTAAATCATGAACCATGATGCGAAACCGGGTTTGGCAAGCAGGATTCCGCCGGTCGTTGACCGTACGGCAATCGATAAGCGCGATGGCAGTGCCCGAGAATTTCAGTTTTCCGAGGCCGATTTTGAGCGCGTCAGGAAGCTGATTTACCAGCATGCGGGTATTTCGTTGTCGCCAGTCAAAAAGGACATGGTGTATTCGCGGCTTGCCCGGCGCTTGCGGGCACTTAACAAAGCCAGCTTTACCGAATACCTCGATGCACTGGAGAAAAATGGAGGTGATGAATGGGAACGTTTCGTGAACTCCCTGACCACCAATCTCACCTCCTTCTTTCGTGAACCTCATCACTTCCCGATTTTTGCCGAGCATTTGCGTAAATTGGGGAGCCGCCGGCCAATTCGGGTCTGGTGTTCTGCCGCTTCGACCGGTGAGGAGCCCTATTCAATTGCGATGACGGTTGCCGAAACCTTTGGGTTGGAGGCTGG
>JAKLLI010000262.1 GCA_023150195.1 Azonexus sp. | reverse complement strand
CGTGCCGTGATTTCCTCGCGTACCCGGGCATATTCGGCTTCCGAGGCTGGCGTCAGCTGGTTGCTCCCGGCCTGAAAGTACAGCGTGTAGCTCTTGGCTGCCAGGGGCATGGCCTGGAGGACCTCGCCGTAACGCGCCTGAACTTCTTCAGCGCTCACCTTGATCTCGGCTGTCCCGCCAACACCGCGTTCAATACCTGCATAAGGCGTTGAAACCACCCGCTCCCCGTCGGCATCACGAATCACGATGGCGGTGGCACGTCCTTCCGGCGAGGGTAGCAGCACAAAACGCTCTGAGGTGCAGGCCGTGAGCCCCAATGCCCCAAAAACGAGCCAAGAAAATTTATTCATCGCGTCCCTCCACGACTTCAATCACGAACTCGGTGCCGCGCACGCCAAGGACCGAGGTGGGCGTCCGGAAATCCACCGATTCCGGCGTTTTACGGGCAATCCGCCCGGTGGCGACCGAGAGCGTTCCCTTGCGCACGCCGATGGTCATTTCACCTGCATCGCTGACATTGTCGTAGCGGAATTTGTCGATCACGATCAGCGCATTGGCCCCGGCCGAGAGCAAGGTATTGTCACGCAGGGTCACGCCCACGCTGCTGGTTTGCCCGGTGCGCAACTTGTCGCCGACCTCGACCGGGCTACCGACCGCTGCCGCCATGCGCTGGCCGTTACGTTCGATCGCGACTTGCCCCTTGGCGGTCTTGACCATGCCGGCTAGTTCCCCGGCCCAGCAAGGGGTCACGAGCGTCGCGCAGAGCAGCATGAAAGCGAGTGCGCCTTGTGTTCTAATCATTGCCCTACTCCCGGTAATTTCGATGGCTCTGCATTTTACGGAAATTTCGCTGCCGGCGTCCCATGCGGCGCTTACTGACCTGTTCGACTGGCTTGCCGGGCAGGCAGCCCGGCTGGGCATCCCGGCGGCCGAATTGTTGCGCTTGCAACTGATTGCCGAAGAGTTGTTCATCAACACGGTCGACCACGGTTTTGCCGGAAAAACCGGACCGGGGGTTTGCATTGCCCTGGCTCGCGATGGCGCGACGATCCATGTCCTTTACCGGGATGCCGCGCCAGCGTTTGATCCCTGCAACATGCCCGTGCCGCAGGATAGCGAAGCGCTTGGCGGGCTGGGTCTGCCCCTCGTGCGTGGTCTGAGTCGCGCATTCAGCTATCGCCGCGACGGCGACTGGAACGAAATCAGGCTCCAGCTGGCGGCCGAGTCAGGCACCGAGGCGTAGTGCAGTCATCGGGGAGGCCGTCAGCAGCTGCCGCATCCCCAACCAGCCGCCCAGGGCCAGCAGCAGGGCCGCGGCACCCGCCGAGAAAATCAGCGTGCTCCAGGAAAACGCCGGCACCAGATCGAACACCTGCCGTGCCAGCAACTGCCCCACCGCCGCTGCGCCCAGTGCCGCAATCACCCCGGCCAGAGCGCCGATGCAGGCCAGTTCGACCAGCAAGCTTCGCCGCAATTGCGCACGGCGGGCGCCCAGGGCGCGCAACACCGCCAGCTCGTAACGCCGCTCGTCAATCGCCGACAGGAAAGCGGCATAAAGCACCATCACCCCGGCGACGAGGGTAAAGAGAAAGACAAACTGCACTGCGCCAACGACCTGCCCGACAATGGACTGGAGCTGGCCAAGGACGGCGTCGATGTCGATGACGGTGAGATTGGGAAAAGCGGCAACCAGATCCCGTGCCAGCGCCTGCCGGGCCGGTGGCAGATGAAAACTGGTGATATCGCTGGCCGGGGCATCATCGAGTACACCGGGTGGTGCCAGCACAAAGAAATTCACCCGCATGGAATCCCAATCCAGTTTGCGCAGGCTGGTCACCGTCAAGGTCTTTTCCAGGCCGGCGACGGCAAAGGTCAGCGTATCGCCGAGGCGAATGCCCAAGGTCTTGGCCAGACCCGCCTCGACGGAGGCCTGATTGGGCTGAGTCGCCACCGAGGCCACAGAAAACCACTGGCCGGCGGTGATTTGGTTACCGGCCGGCAAATTGTCGCGCCAGGACAGGTTGAATTCCCGCGCCACCAGCCGCTGGGCGCGGTCGTCGTCTGGGTAGCGTTCGGGACTGACGGCTTCGTCACCGATACGGATCAGGCGCGCCCGCACCATGGGCGAGAGCGCAGCGTTGATGCCCTGCCCGGCCAGCCACTGCATCACTGCGGTCCGCTGCTCTGGCTGGATGTTGATCACGAAGCGGTTGGGCGCGTCGGCCGGGAGGGAATTCTGCCAGGTCTGCACCAGTTCGAGCCGGGTCACGCCGAGCAGCAACAAGGCCATCAAGCCGATGCCCAGGGCCGTGATCTTGAGGGTGTTGCTGCCTCCGTGACGAGCCAGGGTTGCCAGCCCGTGACGCCAGCCCATGTCGCCCACGCCACGGGCACGTCCGGCCAGCGTGATGCTCAGGCGGGCCAGCAGCCAGAAAATTGCCAGCGCCCCGATAAACCCGAGGGTCGCCAGCAAGGCCAGGCGTAAATCGCCGGCCGCCCGGTAAATCAAGCCCCCCAGCATCAGCAGGCCCAGCCCGTAGCCTGCCCGGGTGAGTCGCGACGTCGGCCCCAGTTCGCGGCGCAAGACGCGCAAGGTGGGTACGCGCGCCAGTTGCAAGAGCGGCGGCAAGGCAAACCCCCCCAACAAGACCAGCGCGACCAGCACGCCATCGATCAAGGGCCGCAGACCCGGGCTCGGCAAATCGCTGGCCACCAGCCCGGCAAGCGCCGCCAATAAGCCGTAATGCGCCAACCAGCCGAGCAGCCCACCAAGTAGCGAGGCCATCCCCGCGAGCAACAAAAAGACAAGGCCGTGCATTTGCAGCAACTGGCGCTGGCTGCTGCCCAGGCAACGCAGCACTGCGCAGGCATCCAGGTGACGTTGCATGTAGCGACGGGTGGCCATGGCGACGCCGATGGCGGAGAGAATCACGGTCAACAAGGTTGCCAGCCCCAAAAAGCGTTGGGCCTTGTCGAGCGCTCCCCGGATTTCGGGTCGCGCATTGCCGATGTCTTCCAGTCGCTGTCCGCGCGCCAATTGCGGTTCAGCCCAGGCTCGCCAACGCGCCAGCGCCTCGGCCGATCCAGCGAGCAGCAGGCTGTAACGCACGCGCGCGCCAAACTGGATGAGGCCGCTGGCCGGCAGATCGTCGACGGCCATCATCAGGCGCGGCGCCATGGAGAACACATTGAAACTGCGATCCGGTTCGCGCGTCAGCAACGCGCTCAAGGGCAGCTTGAGTTGTCCTACCTGGATTTGCTGCCCCGGCGCCAGCGCGAGCGCTGCCAACAGTTTGGCGTCGCCCCAGGCCGTGCCGGGCTGGGGTCCGCCCTTGCTGGGCACGTCCTCTGAGGTGTTACCCAAACGCAGGGCCAAAGCGCCACGCAAGGGATAGCCCGAACTGACGGCCTTGATTTCGACCATTTGCGCGCGTTCACCGGCCAAC
>JAKLLI010000261.1 GCA_023150195.1 Azonexus sp. | reverse complement strand
CCTTCTTTTCGGCTGGCTTTTTGTCGGCGCCGCAACTGGCGTCTGCCTTCTTGTCAGCGCCACATTTGGCTTCCGCCTTTTTGTCGGCGCCGCATTTGGCATCGGCTTTCTTGCCGCCGCATTTTCCTTCTGCTCCCTTGGTATCCGCCTGTGCCAGCTGGTAGCCGGCGCTGAGCTTGGTTGCGCTGAAAGGGTTATCGGCAGCGTGAGCGACCGGGGTCAGGGCGATGGCGGCAAAAGCAGAACCGATGGCCAGGGAAGCAAGGTTGCGATTTTTCATTTTGATTTCTCCGTTGAAGTTGAGGTGGATGCGTCATCACGACTCATCCAGGCACCCAGCGCGTCGTGCATGAAACGAAATTGTCTTTCCATCCGCCGGCAGCCAATGCAAAACGCAAGATGCAAACGAAACTGAAGGCGCTCGCTCAGGCTGAGCTTGCGTTCAAGTTGTTGCGATGCGAGTCGGCTGGCTTCCTTGCAGCTGATCATGATGTTTTCCGTTCAGTGACGTTTCCGGGTTACCTGTCCGATTAGTCGGGCGGGGCTGAAAATCCTTACAACTTTTTTTGCAGTATGATCGAACGCATCAAATTCGGGCCCAAACTCATGAGTGCTGACCTGTTGCAAGATCCGGAGTTCATCGCGGGCCTACGTCGCGATATGTTGCGATTCGCCGAGATTCAATTGCGTAACCGGGCGCAGGCCGAGGATGCCGTACAGGAAGCGTTGGCCGGCGCCTTGCAGGGCCAGCAGCGTTTCTCTTCGCGTGCTTCGCTGCGCACCTGGGTGCTTTCCATTCTCAAGAACAAATTGATCGACGTCCTGCGCGGACGTAAGCATGAGTTTGTTTCGGTCGACGACGATAATGACCAGGATTTGGACGGGCTCTTCAATGAACGTCGCCATTGGGCTGCCGATACGCGACCTTCCGAATGGGCGGGGCCGCAGGAAGCGATGGAGAGCAAGCGCTTCTGGGAGGTGTTCGAAGCCTGTCTGTATCGCCTTCCCGAGGCCTGTGCGCGCATTTTCACCATGCGCGAAGTGCTGGGATTCGATACGGAAGAAATCTGCGACACGCTGGACATCAGCAAGAGCAATTGCTGGGTCCAGCTGCATCGCGCCCGTCTTAACCTGCGGGCTTGTCTGGGGACCAATTGGTTTGGCGAGGCAGCCTAAACCGCCGTCGCCCATCCGCCTCAGGCCGCCTGCTGGGTACTGTAGGCGTTGATCGCTGCGCTATTGCGGAGGTTGGTGTTGCCACTGATGGCGCTGACGCTGACCGCTTCTTGCGGTTTTTGTGCGCTTGCTGTGGCTTCTGCCGGTTTTGTACTCTCGCTGGCCAGTCGGGCGCTGGCTTCGGCGGAGATGCTGACTTTGGTGGAGGCTGGGGGTTGGGATGCTTCGTTGCGTGATGCCGGGGCCGGTTTCTGGGGCGCCTGGGTTTCACTGCTGCGCGCGACAGACGTCGCTGCCGTGCTTTGATACGCGGCAAGTTGAGGGCTGCTGGCGCTGATGGCTGTGCTCATTTTCGGTCTCCTTCTGCCACAAATTGGCTTGGGGGCTACTATCTCACAATTAACAAATGGCGCAAATATATTATTTACGTTATTTTGTGTTCCCCGGTTTCAAAAAAAAGACCCCGCCACGGGGCGGGGTAACAGGGATCTCGAATCCGGGGGGAGAATTCGAGAGGAGGGTTTTCGGTACGTTCAGTGGCGATTCTTCGCGTGGCGCAGATGGCGCAAGCCGGCGACAGCGATACCAACCACCAGGGCCGCAATCAGCGCTTTTTCCGGTTCGGCATTGCCTTCGGTCAGCCAGTCAAAACCGGCGACACCAACAAAGGTGCCTAGCGTTTCGCTGATGGGCAGGTGGTTGGAGAAGGCCATCAGCAATGGTAGCCAGTGAGCTCGTCCGCACGGACTTGTGCCAGGAGATACTGGCGGGCAGTTTCGATGAATTGCTGGATGTTTTGCGGGTTCATTTCCTGATCCTCTTCATGGGGGGGTCGTGCTTCCATGTGAGGTATTTTAGGGAAAGGCTGGCGCCCGGTCTGTGGCGACCCGGTGGCCTTGGGGTAACCGGAGTCTGGCCTTTGATGACGCTTTGTAACCGCCTTGCAAGCGTTTATTGATGGCTCAGCCAGGAGAGGGTGAAACGGGCGCCACCCAGTGGCGAGGCCGCTGCGGTGGCGGTGCCGCCTTGCAATTCGAGTACGCGGCGGGCAATGGCCAGACCGAGTCCATAGCCGCCGGTGGCGCGGTCCCGGGAACGGTCCAGCCGGGTGAAGGCCGAGAAAATATGTTCTCGCTCACCTTCGGGAATCCCGATGCCATCGTCGTCAACATGGATTTCGATGTTTTCGCCGTTCATTTCTGCGCTGACGCGGATGTCCTTGCTGGCGTATTTGAAGGCATTACGCAGCAGGTTGCGCAGGGCGTAGGGCATGGCCTTGCGGTCCAGATCAACGTGCAGGTTTTCCGGCAGGGATTGGGTGTCGACCGTGACCGCCAGGGTTCGTCCGAGCAGACGCACCGATTCGACCTCTTCTGTCAGCCAGTCGGCAAAACGTACGCTGCTAAAGTGGGCTTCCGGCGCGTCGCGTTCGAAACGGGCGTAGGTGAGACTGGTATCGATCAATTGATCCAGTTCATCAAGGTCGGCCTCCATCATCCCCCAAAGGCGCTGGCGTTCGGCCAGTTCCGTGGTTTCCGAGAGCATCTCCAGTGCGAAGCGCATGCGGGCAATGGGGGTCCGCAGCTCATGGGAAATGCCGCAGGAGAGTTCGCGATGCGTGGCCAGGAGTTGGCGAACCCGTTCGGCCATGCTGTTTAGCGTATCGGCTAGCGGTGCGAGCAGCTGGGTGCGGGTGTGCGGTGAGCGTGCGTCGAAGTCGCCATCACCGAGCGCCCGAGCCGTTTGCCGCAAGCCTTCGAGATCACGCCAGACAGGGCGAATCCAGAACCAGAGCGCGATGGCGAAAATGACACCAATCAGGCTCCAGGTCAGTAAGCGCAGGCGCAGTTCGAGCGGTAGGCGCTCGTTGTTTTCTGCATTCTGACTGGCGGAAAGCGGACCCACGACCAGAATTTTGCTGGTCAGGCCAAGACGGTGATACATGATGTCGTTATCGTGGGCAATGGCGATATCGCCGGCATCCAGTTTTTCGACCTGCGCACTGGTCAGTTTGGTATCCAGGGTGATGCGCTCGACGATGCCGAGGCGATAGGCGAATTTGTCGTTAATGGTCTTGATTTCCGTTTCCCACTGGCGCCGGGGGAAACGGAAGAGCTCATCCTCAATCAGCGTGATCGTGCCGCGCATGAAGCGCCGGGCATAGTCGTCGGTGATGCCGCGCTGGGCATTGGCGATGATGAAATCGGCGGTGAAGGCGATGGCGACGAACGAGCCCATCGCCAGCAGATAAAAATTGAAAAACAGCTTGGACAAGCTGTAG
>JAKLLI010000001.1 GCA_023150195.1 Azonexus sp. | reverse complement strand
TCCTGCAAAAACACGGTTTCGGCACCCGCAAGGGCTGCCGCTCGATGATCCGCCACGAGCGTGTGGAAATTGGTGGAGAAGTGGTCGATGACCCGTTTGCCGACGTGCCCACCGAAGGCTTGGTGTTCACGGTCGACGGGGTCGATTGGCCGTTTTGTGAATTTGCCACGGTGATCTTGAATAAACCGACTGGCTACGAATGTTCGCGCAAGCCGCAACATCATCCTTCCGTGCTGGATCTGCTGCCCTTGCCGCTGCGAGAACGCGGCCTGCAACCCATTGGCCGGCTTGATGAAGACACCACGGGTTTGCTGCTGCTGACCGATGACGGACAGTTGAACCATCAACTCTCGTCAGGCAAGCGCAAGGTGCCCAAGGTGTATCTGGCGACGACCCGGCATCCGGTGGATCAGGCGCTGATCGATGCCCTGCTGGCCGGGGTGCTGCTTGCCGACGAGCCGGAGCCGATCGCCGCTGCTGCCGCCGAACGGATGGACGAGCACCTGCTGCGCTTAACGGTGACCGAGGGCAAATACCATCAGGTCAAACGCATGGTTGCCGCCGCAGGAAACCGGGTGGATGCCCTGCATCGGGAAGCCGTCGCCAGCCTGACGCTGGACGGCGGCATGAAGCCCGGTGAATGGCGTTGGCTGACGGCGGTAGACCGCGAAAAGCTGGGCATTTCCGCATGACCCTGACCGAAATGCGCTACATCGTTGCGCTGGCGCGGGAACGCCATTTCGGGCGTGCCGCCGAGGCTTGCCACGTGAGCCAGCCGACCTTGTCGGTGGCGCTGAAAAAGGTTGAAGGGCAAATCGGTGCGGCGCTCTTCGAGCGCACGGCCAACGAGGTGCGGATTACGGCGCTGGGTGAGCGCATTGTCGATCAGGCGCGGCGGGTACTGGAAGAGGCCGTGAAGTTGGAGGAAATCGCGGAGTCGACCGGAGATCCCATGAGCGGGCAACTGCGGGTTGGCATCATTTATACGATTGCCCCCTATCTATTGCCGCAACTGATTCCGGCGCTAAGTCGTCACGCGCCAAACATGCCGCTATTTCTCAAGGAAGATTTCACCGCCAACCTGATTCCGGCGCTCAAGTCCGGGGATCTGGATGTGATCGTGATTGCCTTGCCATTTGCGGAAACCGGTCTGGTGGCCCAGGCGGTGTATGACGAACCTTTCCGTGTGGTGGTGCCGGCAGGTCACTCATGGTGCCAGCGGGAAGCGATTCCCGCGGCGGAACTGGATGGACAACATCTGCTCTTGCTGGGTCAGGGCAATTGTTTCCGGGATCAGGTCCTGGAATCCTGCCCCCGGCTCAGCGAGCCGGATGCCCTGGCGCACGCGCTGGAAGGCAGTTCGCTGGAAACCATCCGCTACATGGTGGCCAGTGGTGCCGGGGTGGCGGTGATGCCGAGCACCGCTGCCGATCCGCTCAAGGACAAGGAACCCATGGTCAAGGTCTTGCCGTTTTCCGGCGAATCGCCGATGCGCACCGTCGGTCTGGTCTGGCGGGTGACCTATCCGCGGCCGCAAGCCATCGATGCGGTGCGCGCGGCGCTGCTCTCCTGCGCCTTGCCCGGTGCTTCGCCGCGCCGCTGAGTTTCACGTGAAACCCAGCCCGTGGCGGGCGGCGACATTTTTGTAAAAATCCGCCGTTGACCGGGAACTTCGTTGCCGGCCACCGATCTATCGCGCTCAAGAATTTTTAATCACCTTCTGCGGGGTATTTTCGATGGACGAGCTTTCCTCTTTGGGCATGGCCTTCACGGCCGTGATTTTTGGTCTGGCCTGCCTGATGGCCTTCAAGCTGGCTTCCAAGTCCGCTTATCACTGAGCGATTGACGCTGTGCAAAGAAAAAGCCGGGATTTCCCGGCTTTTTTGTTGTCTGGCGGCGGAGAAAATCAGGCCTCTTCGGTCGCGGCTTTCTTTTTGGCTGCCGGTTTCTTGGCCGGGGCTTTCTTTTCAAATTCAAAACCCACCTTGCCGCCCTGGACTACCAGATAGGCCGAGAACTTGCGTCGGGTGCGGTTGGACACAAATTCCTTGAGCAGATCCGTCTTGCCATTGCTCAGCAGTTTTTGCATCTGCGTGGCTTCGATGGGCTGTTGCAGGATGATTTTCCCGGAGCGGAAGTCGCAGGATTTGCCCGGTCCGACCGACTTTTCGCAGACGTAGGATGTGCCGTGCTCATAAACGGCACCGCCACATTTCGGGCAGGCGCCCAGCGCCGCGTGGCCCGAGAAGTCTACTGGCTCGGCATCGGCCTCGTCGGCCTTGTCCTGGCCAAAGTCGAATTCGGGCAGGCCTTCGGCATTGAGTTTGATCGCGGCGGCAAAGCTGCGGCCCATCTTGTTGCGGAAGCCGGTGAGGGGGCCGACCTGGCCGTCGGTCAGCAGTTGTTCGATTTCTGCCGGTTCGTACTGTCGACCGGCAACGATCTTCCACAGGGCGTATTCGCAGCCGCCACACTGGAATTTCTTGTAGGTTTCGCGGATCTGGCCACCGCATTTCGGGCAGGGCGCGTGCAGGACACCGAAATCGCCGGGAATGGTGTCGGCTTCGTATTGCTTGGCGCGTTCGACCATATGACGGGTCATTTCGGCAATTTCGCGCATGAATTCAGCGCGGGTGAATTCGCCCTTTTCGATGCGGCCCAGCTTCCATTCCCAGTCGCCGGTCAATTCGGGCTGAGTGAGTTCCTTGATCCCCAGGCCGTTGAGCAGGGTCATCAGGGTGAAGGCCTTGGCGGTGGGGATCAGTTCGCGGCCTTCGCGCAACATGTACTGCTCGCCGATCAGGTTTTCGATGATTTGCGCCCGCGTTGCCGGGGTGCCCAGGCCGCGGCCCGCCATGGCCGCTTTCAGTTCTTCGTCGTCGACCATCTTGCCGGCACCTTCCATCGCCGACAGCAGGGTGGCTTCGGAGTAACGCGGTGGGGGTTTGGTTTCGTTGGCCTTGACCGTCACATCCTCGGTTTTGACCTTTTCGTCCTTGTCGACCGCAACCAGATTGCCATCGTCACCGGTTTGGCTTTCCTTGCCATGCACGGCCAGCCAGCCCGGATTCACCAGCACCTTGCCTTCGGTCTTGAAGGGCTGTCCTTCGACACGGGTAATGCGGGTGGTCACCAGATATTCAGCCGCCGGGAAAAATACCGACAGGAAACGACGGACCACGAAGTCGTAGAGCTTTTGCTCGGCTTCGTTCAGATTCTTGGGCGCTTGCGGTGTCGGGATGATGGCGAAGTGGTCGCTGACCTTGGCATTGTTGAAGATGCGCTTGTTCGGCAGCACCCAGTTGCGCGCCAGAATCTGGTGGGCGAATGGGGAATAACGTGCCAGCAGGACTTCATCGTGGCCTTTGCCTGCACCCTGACCGGTGAGGATGGTGAGGGTTTCCTTGACCGTGGGCAGGTAGTCTTCCGGCAAACAGCGGGAATCGGTACGCGGATAGGTCAGTACCTTATGCTTTTCGTACAGCGCCTGCGCAAGACCGAGCGTGGTCTTGGCCGAGAAGCCGAAGCGGCTGTTGGCTTCGCGCTGCAGGCTGGTCAGGTCGAAGAGCAGGGGGGATAAACGGGTTTCCGGCTTGGCTTCTTCGGTGACGATCCCGGGCTTTCCCGAGGTGGCGGCACGGACGGCTTCGGCCCGGGCTTGCTCCCAGAGGCGGTCGGCGCGGGCGTGCTCATCGTCCTGCTTGCCCTTGAAACCCTCATCAAACCACTTGCCGGTGTAGTGCCCGGCTTTGGCAGTGAATTCGGCTTCGACTTCCCAATAAGGGCGCGCCTTGAAATCACGAATCTTGCGCTCGCGCTCGACCACGATGGCCAGCGTCGGCGTTTGCACACGACCGACAGTGGTCAGGTGAAAGCCGCCGGTTTTGGAATTGAAGGCGGTCATCGCCCGGGTGCCATTGATGCCGACCAGCCAATCGGATTCGGAACGGCAAACGGCGGCATCGGCCAGCCCCTGCATTTCGTCGCCGCTGCGCAAGCGCGCAAAGCCATCGCGGATGGCTTGCGGGGTCATCGATTGCAGCCAAAGACGCTGTACCGGCTTGCCCGATTTGGCGTGCTGGGCGATGTAGTTGAAGATCAGTTCCCCTTCACGTCCCGCGTCACAGGCATTGATCAGGGCGCCGACATCCTTGCGTTTGATCAGCTTGAGCAGCACCTTGAGGCGCGGCGCGCTCTTTTCGATGGGGTTGAGTGCGAAATGCGGTGGAATGACCGGCAGGTGAGCAAAGGACCATTTGCCCCGCTTGACCTCGAATTCTTCCGGGCAGGCCAGTTCGAGCAAATGGCCGACGGCTGAGGAGATGACGAATTGATCGTTCTCGAAATAGTCGTCGTGCTTGGTAAAACCGCCCAGTGCCTTGGCGATGTCGCTGGCGACGGAGGGTTTTTCGGCGATGATCAGTTTTTTGCTCATGGGGTCTGCCTGTTGAGTGCGGGGCATGATAAGTGGGCGCCTGACTGCTTGGCAAGGGCGGCACTCAGTTCAGTTTTTGGTAGCGGTTGCCCGGCAAGGCAGCGATTTCGCCGGAAAGTTCCAGCATCAGGAGTTCAGCGAGGACACTGTCGGCTGCCATGTTGCTGCGTGCGACAAGTTCATCCAGGGAACAGGGGGCATGTCCCAAGGCGGTTAGCAGAGGATGTTCGGCGTGCACCGGGGTGGGTGGCACGGGCGTCCGGAGGGCTGTTTGCCCCAGCTCTTCCAGAATGTCGGCGGCGGTTTCCACCAGTTTGGCGCCTTGCCGAATCAACTGATGACAGCCACGAGCCACCGGCGAGTGGATGGAGCCGGGAATCGCAAAGACTTCGCGTCCCTGTTCGCCGGCCAGGCGCGCCGTGATCAGCGAACCACTTTCCAGCGCGGCCTCAACCACGAGGACGCCGCGCGACAAACCGGCAATGATGCGATTGCGGCGGGGAAAATTGGCGGCCTGGGCCGGTGTGCCTAGGGGAAATTCGGAGACGATGACACCGCGCTCGGCGATTGCCAGCGCCAGTTCGCGGTTGCGGGCAGGATAGAGGCGATCCGGCCCGGTTCCAGTGACCGCGACGGTGGCGCCATTGGCCGCCAAGGCACCGCGGTGGGCGGCGGCGTCGATGCCCAGCGCCAGACCACTGATGATGCAGCAGCCTTGAGTTGCCAGATGTTGCGCAAAGGCCGCGGCATCGCGCAGGCCTTGCGGGGTGGCGTTCCGGCTGCCGACGATGGCCAGGCCGGGCTGGCGAAGCAATTCGGCTTGACCGCGAACAAAAAGCAGGCTGGGGGGATCGGGAATTTCGAGTAGTGCCGGCGGGTAGTCCGCGTCGCCCAAGGCCAGAATGCGCTGTCCCGGTTGCTGAGCCCAGGCCAGGTTGCGGTCGACGGCCGCGAAGTCTGAAAAATCGAAAAGCAGATCGGCCTTCTTGCCGATCACTGACCGCACCGCTTCGCGTCCAGCGGCAAAAACAGCCTCGGGTAAACCAAAAGCGGCGAGAAGCTTTCGTTGCGTCTCGCCGCCGATGCCTGCGGGCAGGGTGAGCCGCAACCAGGCGGCCAGTCCGTCGGTGTCGCTCATGGATTGCGGGCGGAATCTCCCACGACAACCGACTTTGAGGATTCCATCACCAGTGCGTAGGAGACGTGGGCAAAGGTCCGGAACACAAAGGCCAGCGCGTAGCGTTCTTCTGGAATCGGGGTTTCGACACGGCGCAGACGCTCGTCCAGATCGACGGAGACCCGCTTGCGATACAGGGCCACGACATAACCGTTTTCGATACCGTCACTGGCGCCGCGATTCAGGGCGACGACCGAATTGGTACCGCCTTCATTGACGCCACCGTAGATCGACATCACTCGGGCATTAACTTCCTGGTTGGGGCGATGCGGGACGTAGGCGACGATGGTGGGTTCCGGGGCTGGCTTGAGCCAGTCGCCGCGGGTGATTTCTTCCTTGGCACGGGTGATGCGCAGGGTGGCCGGTTCACCCGGCTGGACCAGTTGGGCGTTGCCGAGGAAGAAGGCTTCGTGTGCAACCACGGCACCGGTTTCCGGATCCTTGAGCGGCTTGCCCGGGCGATAGACCTGCCACTTTTCAATGCTGACATCGGGAATGCCGGTCGCAAACGCGGTGTCGCCATTGCCGAGCAACACGCGATCTTCCTGGGTGGCCACGATGCGGACGGCGGGGATCTCAGCGTCGCCTTCGGTGCCGGCTTCGATGATCAGCGGCTGGGAAATGAAGGGTTCGATGATGTTGGCCGGAATGCTGGGAATGACCTGCTGCACCGGGCTTGAATACACTTGGGGCTGCACCCGGCTGTTGAGCGGCTTGCCCAGACGCAGGCGCGGGCTGCCGTCGGACATGTCGAGCCAGACGACGTCACCGGGATAAATCAGGTGCGGATTCTTGATCTGTTCCTTGTTCATGCGCCAGACTTCCGGCCAGCGCCAAGGCTGCTTGAGGAATTTCCCGGAGATACCCCACAGCGTGTCGCCTTTGACCACGACATGACGGTCGGGCGGGTTGTTGACCAGAGCGAGCGGCTCGGCCGCCGATGCGCAGACGGCCGATACGGCCAGGAAGAGCGCGGATATAATGCGAACCATAGTCTTAAACCCTCGGGTACTGACGGAACGTCTGGCAATCCCGGCTGTCCCAACAGCCTGCGCAAGCACGTTCTTTATCTCGGAAATTCCTTTAGATTCTGCACGTAATAACCTAAGCGGGCAAGCTTTTAATCTCTGATTCCCATGGCACTTCTACCCATTTTGCGTTTCCCGGATCCCCGGCTCAAGAAAGTCGCTGCGGCGGTCAACAAAATTGACGATGGCATTCGTCGTCTGGCGGCCGACATGGCCGAGACCATGTATGAAGCGCCGGGTATCGGTCTGGCGGCGACTCAGGTCGACGTTCACAGAAGAGTGGTCGTGATCGATGTGTCCGAAGAGAAGAACGCACTTCAGGTCTTCATCAACCCAGAAATCGTCGAGGAAGCCGGGCTGGCCATCGGTGAAGAAGGCTGTTTGTCGGTGCCCGGCATTTACGACAAGGTGGAGCGTTCGGAACAGGTCACGGTGCGCTATCTGGATCTCGACGGCAAGGCGCAAACCCTGAAGGCCGACGGGCTGCTGGCGGTGTGTATACAGCATGAAATCGATCACCTGAACGGCAAGGTGTTTGTCGATCATCTGTCCACGCTCAAACAGGGGCGCATTCGTAACAAATTGGCCAAGCAGGCGCGGGTGACCGCGTGAGGGTCATTTTTGCGGGAACGCCAGAATTTGCGGCACAGGCACTGGCCGCCATCATTGCCGCCGGGCACGAGGTGGCGCTGGTGTTGAGTCAGCCGGATCGCCCTGCCGGTCGCGGCATGAGCCTGCAGGCGTCGCCAGTCAAGCAACTGGCGCTGGCGCACGGGATCGAGGTTTTCCAGCCGCTGACCTTGAAGGATGCCGAAGCGCAGGCGGGGATTGCAGCAGTGGCGGCGGATGTCATGGTGGTGGCCGCTTATGGCCTGATCCTGCCGCAGGCGGTACTCGATCTGCCCCGTTGGGGCTGTTTGAACATCCATGCCTCCTTGTTGCCACGCTGGCGTGGTGCGGCACCGATTCAACGGGCGCTGCAGGCCGGTGATGCGGAAACCGGTGTCTGCATCATGCAGATGGAAGTCGGGCTGGATACCGGACCGGTGTTGTTGAAGGAAGCCTTCCCGATTGCGGCAGACGATACCGGCGCCAGTTTGCACGACCGGCTGGCGGCGCTGGGCGCGCGGCTGATTGTTGACGCCCTGGCTGCCTTACCCTTGCCGGCCGTTGCCCAACCCGACGAAGGTGTCACCTACGCGCACAAGATCGACAAGGCCGAGGCCTTGATTGACTGGGCTCGCCCGGCCGTCGTGCTCGATCGACATGTGCGCGCCTTCAATCCTTTCCCGGGGGCGCAGGCGGTGTTTGCCGGGCAACGCATCAAGGTCTGGGGCGCCCAGCCTGTCGCCGGTCAGGGCGAAATCGGGCAGATTCTTGCCGTCGACCGTCAGCAGGTGGTTGTTGCCTGTGGCGAGGGTGCGCTGGCCCTCACTGAACTGCAAAAAGCGGGTGGCAAGCGATTGTCTGTCCAGCAATTCCTGGCCGGGCATCCGCTCAAGGTTGGGGATCGCTTCGACTCGGCGGGTTGATCAGCGGGTTCCACGTGAAACCCGGGCCTCAACAATGGCGTCGAGTTGGCGTGCCAGTCGGAAACCTGCGGCTAGCAGTTGACGCCGGGCGCTGCGCTGCGCCCGGGCTTTGAATTCCGGTTCTACTAACCACACACCGTCCCGCTGGCGATCCGGATAAGCCTCTTCTAGCAGCTGGCGACTTTCGGCCAGCCAAAGCCCGACCGATCCTTGCGGGGGCGGAAGATGCTCGGCCATTAATGTTTCGGCACGCTGCTTCAGGCGTTCTCCACGAAGGCTGCTGCTGCCTGGCAGATCGTCCCACCAGCGATGCAGGTTGATGGGGGCGCGATCAGGCTTGTCGGTGTCGATGATATCGATCTCGTTGCCCCCCCGGTCTTCCGCCCGTCCGGCATGCAGGGGCTGATGCAGGTCGCCAATCAGATGCGTTAGCCACGGCAGTGCCCAGGTGATTTCCTGCGCATTTTCGGTCGACCGTATTGATTGGGCTAAAATCTCAATCTGGCGATCGATGTGCCCTCTACCTCGCCGTCCGTGGCGGTCAAAATCCGTGTAATGCCAGTCCCGATGGCGGGCGTTGTCGGGTAGGCCCGCAACCGGGGGCGTCGGCGGCTCGCGTTCCGCGTCGTAGAAGCGCGGATCCTGGCGGATGCTGTCAGGCCAGTTGGCGGCTTCGGCAAAGATCAGCACGGCCTCACCAGTTCCGGATTTCGCTACCCAGTTGCTGTGATCGGGGTGATCCTTGAGGGTTCTTTCGACAAAACGGCGCGTCTCGGGTGCCATGAACTGCCACGCAATCACCGCGCTCAGGCGATGGCCCGCCGAATTCCAGGCGAGGGCTGGGAGGGCGAATAAAAGACCCACAAGCAAGGCGAAGATTCGACGCATGGCTGGATTATGCCCCGTGCGATAATCCGGCACCATGTCCCGATTGCCCTACACCTCCCTCGCCTTCTCGCTGCTGCAGGCAGCACAGATCACCGCCGCCGTCTGCAAGGGCCAGAGCCTTGCCGATGGTTTGCTGTCGCGGGTCGATATCACCGCCAGGCCAGCGGTGCAGGAGATTGTGTATGGCAGTTTGCGGGCCTATGGGCGCGGCGAATTTTTCCTCTCGCGCCTGCTCGAGCGCCCGCTGGCTGCCGACGAGGTACGTGCCTTGCTGCTGGTCGCCCTGTATCGCATTGAGACCCGGCCGGATGCGGTGCATACCGTGGTGGATCAGGCGGTATCGGCAGCCGGGGAAATGCTGCACGGCAAATTTCGGGGCTTGGTCAACGCGGTCCTGCGCAGCTTTTTACGTCAGCAGGGGGCGTTGACCGCAGCCGTCAGTGCCGATCCCGTCGCGGCAGCGCAGCATCCGGACTGGTGGCTTGCCCGTTTGCAGCAAGCCTATCCGGCGCAGTGGCCCCAGATTGTGGCCGCCGGCAATCAGGCGCCACCGATGGGCCTGCGTGTCAATCGTCGCCAGCAGGATCGGAATGCCTATGCCGAACAGCTGGCGGCATTGGGGATTGGCTGCCGGCCGGTGGGTGAGGTGGGGCTGGCGCTCGATCAGCCCGTGTCGGTGGATCGCTTACCCGGGTTTTTCGATGGTCAGGTGTCGGTGCAGGACCCCGGGGCGCAGCGGGCGGCCGAATTGCTGGCGCCGGCCGCGGGAAGTCGGGTGCTGGATGCCTGTGCCGCGCCCGGCGGCAAGACCGCGCATTTACTGGAGCAAAACGATCTCGAGCTGCTGGCGCTCGATCTCAAGCCGGCGCGCTGCCGCCGGGTCAGCGAAGGGCTGGCCCGCTTGCATCTCGACGCGCAGGTGAAGGTGGCCGATTGCGTCAAGGTGGCCGACTGGTGGGATGGTCAGCCTTTCGATGCGGTGCTGGCGGATGTGCCGTGTACAGCCAGCGGCGTGGTTCGGCGAAATCCGGACGCCAAATACCTGCGGCGGGATGCCGATGTCGCCAGCTTCGCCGCCACCCAGGCGCGTATCCTGAATGCCTTGTGGCAGGTCCTGCGGCCGGGCGGTAGACTGCTGTATGCGACTTGTTCGGTGTTCCCTGAGGAAAACGGCGAACAATTGCGCGCCTTTCTCGCCCGGCAGCCGCAAGCGCGGCAGCTTCACGCCGAACAGTTACTGCCCGATGCGGATCACGATGGCTTCTACTATGGCCTCCTCGAAAAACTGGCTTGAGCGCCTGCGTTACTGGCTGCTCCTGCTCGTTTTCGTGCCGGCACTGGCGTGGACCGCAGAAATCGAGGTACAGGATCCCAAGTTGAGCGCGACCGAGGATGGCTATGTGTTGTCCGCCGATTTCAAGTTCGAGCTGACCTCGCGGCTGGAAGAAGCGGTCAACCGCGGCGTGGCGCTGAATTTCGTGACCGAATTCGAGTTGACCCGTGAACGCTGGTACTGGTTTGACAGCAAATTGGTGACGGCCAGCCAGAATCACCGGCTTTCCTATCATGCGCTCACCCGCCAATATCGCTTGAGTACCGGGGGCTTGCACCAGTCCTTTGAAACCCTGGGCGATGCCCTGCGTGTGCTGTCGCGCGTGCGTCAGTGGCTGGTGATCGACAAGGGGATGGCGGCGGGGGATGGCTATCAGGCGGCGCTACGCCTGCATCTGGATGTGGCGCAATTGCCGCGTCCTTTCCAGATTAGCGCCTTGGGCAACAAGGACTGGACCCTGGCCTCCGAGTGGAAACGCTGGACAACGGCCTTGCAGCCGCTGGCGACGGAGGCCAAATGAAGCGCTTTCTGGCAGCTGGCGGGGCTTTTGCCGCGGCGATCGGGGGCATTTTGTGGTTCCTGCTGCTGATGTCCACAGCCGCCGATACGGTGGTTTTTTCCCGCAATTACCCGTTGCTGATCGCGCTGAATGTGCTGTTGGCCCTGGCCATGCTGGCGCTGGTGGGCTGGCAGCTGCGTTCCTTGTGGCGCGATTATCAGGCGCAGGTGTTTGGCGCCCGTCTCAAGTTGCGTCTGATGCTGATGTTCGGGGTCATCGCGGTGTTGCCGGGGGCGTTGGTCTATGGTGTCTCGGTGCAGTTCGTGACGCGCTCGATTGAAAGCTGGTTCGATGTGCGGGTGGAAAAGGCGCTGGAGTCTGGCCTGCACCTTGGCCGTTCCGCCCTTGATTCCCTGCTCGAAGACCTGAGCGACAAGGCGCGCGACATGGCAACCGAGTTGTCCGATATCGCGGAGCCGTCCCGGCGTTCCGTGCTCTTCCGGCAACGAGAGGAAAAAGGGATACAAAGCGCCGCCTTGTTTTCGGTTGGGGGACAGATGCTGTCCTCGGCTACCGGCGATTTGGGCAATCGTCTGCCCGAACTGCCGTCGCAGGCACAATTGAAGGAAGCCCGGAATTCGCGTGGCGTGAGCACTGTTGAAGGCGAGGGCGACAGCCTGTATTTGCGGGTGCTGCGCCCGGTCAATTCCCGCGAAATTTTCGAAGAGCCGCGCATTTTGCTGGTCACGCAGGCGGTGCCCAATGGCCTGGCGATGGATGCGGAAGCGGTGCAGGCGGTCTATCGCGACTATCAGGAACTGCAACTGGCGCGTCAGGGCCTGACGCGGATTTATGCCCTGACCTTGACGTTGACCGTGCTGGTCGCCCTGTTTTCGGCCTTCGCGCTGGCTTACCTGATGGCGCGGCGGCTGGTGGCGCCCCTCTACCGTCTGGCCGAGGGCACGCAGGCGGTGGCGCAGGGCGACTTCTCGCCGCGTCAGGCGGTGTACAGCGGCGATGAACTGGGGGTACTGACGCAGTCCTTCAACCGCATGACCCGGCAGCTGGATGATGCCCGCCGCGAAACCGAACGCCATCGCGGTGAACTGGAATCTGCGCGTGGCTATCTGGAATCCATTCTGGCCAATCTTTCCGCCGGGGTCATGGTGTTTGACCGCCGGTTTGCCTTGCGCACGGTCAACGAGGGGGCGCTGACCATTCTCGAGGATGATTTTTCCGGCCTGATCGGTGTGGCGCCGGTGGCTTGGCCGCGGCAGCAGATTGTCGGCCAGTTCATCCGCGAGCACTTTGACGCCACGGAAGATGCGGAATGGCAGGCTCAGCTGGAACTGGAACGCCCCAACGGCATGCCGCAGGTGCTGCTGCTGAGGGGTTCGCGTTTGCCGGAGGCGAGCGGTGGTGGTGACGTGGTGGTGTTCGACGATGTGACCCGGCTGATCGCTGCGCAGCGCAGTGCTGCCTGGGGTGAAGTGGCGCGGCGTCTGGCGCATGAAATCAAGAACCCGCTGACCCCCATCCAGCTTTCGGCCGAG
Organism: Azonexus sp.; assembly: GCA_023150195.1. Classification (GTDB taxonomy): domain Bacteria; phylum Pseudomonadota; class Gammaproteobacteria; order Burkholderiales; family Rhodocyclaceae; genus Azonexus. The sequence continues at coordinate 16,720 of JAKLLI010000001.1, read as the reverse complement.
CGTCTGCAACACAAGCTGGCCGCCAAGCTGGCCAATGGCGATGCGGACATGCTGGCGCGGGGTACGCAAACCATCATCAATCAGGTGCAGGCGATGAAACGCATGGTCGATGATTTCCGCGACTACGCCCGCATGCCGGCTCCGGAAGTGGCGCCGCTGGATTTGAACGGCCTGATCGGTGAAGTCATGGGCCTGTACGAAAGTTCGTCGGCCACCATCGAACTGCATTTCACCGAGGCATTACCGCCGGTGCTGGGCGATGCCACGCAATTGCGGCAAATCATTCATAACCTGCTGCGCAATGCCGAGGATGCCCTTGAGGGTCGCGAGGACGCGCATATCGTGGTCACCACCGAACTGCTGGGCCGTTATGCGCGACTGACGATTGCCGATAACGGTCCCGGTTTCCCGGTCGAATTGTTGCCGCGAATTTTTGAACCCTATGTGACGACCAAGGCCCGCGGTACCGGTCTGGGTCTGCCCATTGTCCGCAAGATCGTGGACGAGCATCAGGGTCGTATTGAAATCAGTAATGCCCCGGAAGGCGGTGCGCGAATCGACATTCGTCTGCCGCTGACCAAAACAGAGGAGGCCAAACATGGCAATCATTCTGGTCGTTGATGACGAAGTCGGCATCCGCGAACTGCTCTCGGAAATTTTGATCGACGAGGGTTACGACGTCCGCCTGGCGGAAAATGCCACGGCTGCCCGCAAGATTCGGGAACAATTGCGCCCGGACCTCGTCCTGCTCGATATCTGGATGCCCGATATGGACGGCATTTCCCTGCTCAAGGCCTGGCACGCCGGGGGCCAGCTCAATATGCCGGTGGTCATGATGTCGGGTCACGGCACCATCGATACCGCGGTGGAGGCGACTCGTTTCGGCGCCTTCGATTTCCTGGAAAAGCCGATTGCACTGCAAAAACTGCTGTCGACCGTGCAAAAGGCGCTCAAGCACGACACGCCTGCCCAACGGCCACCGCTGACGCTGGAAGCCTTCTCCCGCCTGGCCTTCGTCAAGGAATTCCGGCGCCGGCTGGAACAGGCCGCCGCCAAGGCACCGGTGCTGATGATCAAGGGCGCCACCGGCGGCATCGCCGAAATGGCGGCCCGCACGCTGCTGCCAGCCCGTGCGCCGTGGCTGGATCTGTCGGCGGGCAGTAACGCATTGACCCAGGAGATGCTGGAAAAAGCCGCGGGCGGGATTCTGTTTGTCCCCGATCTGTCGGTGCTGGGCAAAATGCAGCAAATGAATCTGGCGTTTGCGGTCGACCGGGCGGAAAAGCTGAATTTCCAGCTCATCGTCGCGACCGCGGCGCCTTTGCCAGCCCTTGCCGAACAGGGCTGGGATGCCAAGCTGCTCGCCCGGCTTGGCGAAGTCTGGGTCGCCATGCCGCCACTCGCCAGTCATGCGGATGACCTGCCGGAGATTGCCGGCCTGCTGCTGGCCAACTTGATCGAACGCGGCGAGGTGCCGGTGCGCCGCCTGTCCACCGCCGCCTTGAATGCCGTGCGTACCCTGCCTTGGGGCAAGCACGGCGAGGCCAGCTGGAATGTGCTGTACGCGCTGGTGCGCAATCTGGCCCTGACCTCGCTGGAAGAAGAAATTCTCGCCGAGGACGTGAGCCGGGTATTGCCGGAGACACCGGAGGAGGATTCCCCGGTGCAATCCTTCCTGCCACTGTTCGAGCAGCCCCTTCGCGAGGCGCGCGATGCCTTCGAAAAGCTGTATTTCGAACACCATCTGCGGCGGGAAGGCGGCAACATGACGCGGCTCGCCGAGCGTTCCGGGCTGGAGCGCACCCACCTCTACCGCAAGCTCAAGCAACTCGACATTCGCTTGAAGCGCAACGACGACTAAGCCCGAGCCATAAGGACAAACCATGAAAGTGATCATTCTGGGCGCGGGTCAGGTCGGCGCCAGTGTCGCCGAGGGCCTGGTTTCCGAAGAAAACGACATCACCATTGTCGATCAGGACGGGCAGCGTCTTGCCTATCTGCAGGATCGGCTGGATTTGCGCACCGTGGTCGGCGATGCCGCCACGCCCTCAGTGCTGCGCCAGGCTGGCGCCGAAGATGCGGACATGGTGATTGCGGTGACGCAAAGCGATCAGGCTAATCTGGTCGCCTGCAAACTGGCGCATGGCGTATTCAACATTCCCACGCGCATTGCCCGTTTGCGTTCCCGCGATTTTCTGGAGGATGCCAGCCTGCTGTCCACGGACAGTTTCGCTGTCGATTTTGCCATGTGTCCGGAGCAGGTGATTACCGACTACATCAGCCGCTTGATCGAGTTTCCCGAAGCCCTGCAGGTGCTCAATTTTGCCCGCGGCCGGGTCTGTCTGGTGGCGGTTCGCGCCTACGATGGGGGCTTGCTGGTGGGCAAGCCGATCAAGGATATGCGTGACCATTTGCCCCCCGGCATGGATGCCCGCATCGCTGCGATTTTCCGCGGCAATCAACCGGTGTTTCCGGAAGGCAATACGGTGGTTGAGGCGGGCGACGAAGTGTTCCTGCTAGCGGCAGCGGAAGACATCCGGGCCGTGCTGCGGCAGTTGCGCCGAATGATGAACCGCGTCGAGCGCATCATGATTGCCGGCGGCGGCAATATCGGCATGCGCCTCGCCAAGTCGCTGGAAAAGCGTTACGAGGTCAAGTTGATCGAAGGGCGTCGCGACCGCGCCAAGCAACTGGCTAGCGAACTCAACAAATCCATCGTCCTGTTTGGCGATGCCACGGATGAAGACCTGCTGGAGCAGGAAAACATCAGCGAAATGGACCTCTTCCTCGCTGTCACCAATGACGATGAAGACAACATCATGGCTGGCAGCCTTGCCAAGCGGATGGGCTGCGAACGGGTCGTGGCGCTGATCAATCGCCGCGCCTACGCGGAAATGATCGAAGGCGGTCCCATCGACATCGGGATTTCCCCGGCACAGGTGTCCATTGGCACCCTGCTGGCCTATGTGCGACAGGGCGATGTGGCGGAAGTGCATTCCCTGCGTCGCGGCGCCGCCGAGGCGCTGGAAATTGTCGCCCACGGCGACCGCAACACCTCCAAGGTGGTGGGCCGGCGTATTGACGAAGTGGAGTGGCCCAAGGGCGTCACCGTGGCGGCGCTGGTGCGCAATTTCGAAACGCCGGTGATCGTGGGGCAAACCGATGAATGGACCTCAATCACCCGCCACGGCGAGGTGCATATCGCCCACCACGACACCGTGATCGAACCCGGCGACCACGTCATCATCTTCTGCACGCGCAAGAAGCTGGTGAAAAAAGTGGAAAAACTCTTCCAGGTCGGTTTCCACTTCTTTTAGTGGTCGACCGCAGGAACCGGGGAATTCCTGGCGGTGCGGGAGAATCAGCGTGCGGCAGAACCGATGCGGATACGGTGCACAAATGAGCCGATTTCGATGGTGACCGGATCTCCCACTTTGACCGGTTTTCCGTCAATCGCCTGCTCCGTGGTCCGCACGGTGGTTTCGCCAGCGAGCCGGTAATCGATGGCCTGCCCCGGTCGGGTGTGATCCATGGAATCGGCGACCAGACCGACAGTCCCCGCCACCAGGCCGGCGCCCAGGGCAATCACGATGCCGGTACCCAAAGGCAAGTCCTTGGTCGCTGCGTAGGTGGTGCCGGTGACGGTACCGAGTTCCCAGCCGCTCGATTGACCATTGGTGGTACCCACGGGGGGCAGGCGAATGTCGCGCGTCGCGACCACTTCACCCTGCGCCATGCGCATGCCAGGCATCTCGCCGCGGGTATAGCGCAAGGGCTCATGGACGGTGGTGCACGCGGTCAACAGCACAGGGGTCAGCAATAACAATTTGCGCACCACTCAATCCTCCCGCAGGCGCAGGATGCGGTACACCGCATCTTCCAGCGCAATATCACGCAGTTCATCATCGCTGACGGGGTCGAAGGCGATGGTCAGGGCACGGCGTACCATCGCGCCATCCTCCACCGTCAGGGCCAGCATTCTCGTCCCGCCGGCACCAATCGGGATCAGCGCTTCGGTGCTGATGTATTCCGGTGTGCCGATAGTGCGATAAGGCACATATTTCGCGACGTCGCCCAAATAGGTTTCGGCAACGCGTATGCCCCCATCGACAAAGGGAATGCAAGAGGCTGCCGGATAAATGGTTTGGCAGAGGCGTTGGCGCAGGCGAGGGACGGTGTTGATATGCACCACCCAATCGACGCCCTTGGGATATTCGCGCTGACCCAATGGCAGCCTGGCCGGCATTTTTGCGCTGATTAAGGTCAATGCCCGCGGATTGCCGTTGGGCCAGTCGTTGCGATAGCTCAGGCGGGCGCTGTCGGTGGCCAGCGCCGGTGTGGTAAGGCAGGCGGCAAGCATCAAACAAATCGATGTACGCATCAGCAACTTCCGGCGTCCCATATCCAGTTTCCTTGTAGTGCGTCGTAACGGTGCTTGGCCTGAAAATGGACTTTGCGGCCAGAGTCATAGGTGCGATAGCAATCGCCGTTGGTGCAGTTGGTGTTGCAACTCACGACCCCCGGCCGCTTGGCTGGCTGTGCGGGGTAGGGGCTGGCAGCGGGTGCACTCGATGTCTTGCGGGGTTTGCCGACCGGGTGCGCTTTGACATAGGCATCCAGCACCTTGAGCAGCTTGCCCGGTTGGGCCATGTCGCGAGCCAAGGCTTGTGCGTCGGCAATCTCCTGCCTCGTCATGCCGGGTTCGATGATTTTGAGATTTTTGGCTGACATTTCGTCTCCCTGTGCACGCGCCAAGTTGTACAAGGCGTGTTGCACGACTGGTAGTTGGGGTACTCCTTGGGCTTTGCCGAACATACTGCCAAGGTTGTTTTGAGCACGAGCATCGCCTTGTTCTGCGGCGAGTCGGTACCAGCGGACGGCCTCCTTGAAGTCCTGCTGTACGCCTTGGCCAATTTCGAGCTGCGTGCCGAGGTTGTATTGAGCCTCTACATAGCCCTGATCGGCGGCGAGTCGGTACCAGCGGGCGGCTTCCTTGTAATCCTGCGGTACCCCCCGGCCTTTGTCATACATTGCACCGACGTTGTATTGGGCAATGACATCGCCTTGATTCGCTGCAAGTTGGTACCAACGGAGGGCTTCCTTAAAATCTTGAGCTACCCCTTTGCCATTCTCGTACCTCACCCCTAGGGTGTTTTGGGCTTCAGCATTGCCTTGTTTGGCCGCAAGGTGATACCAGCGGAAAGCTTCCTTGAAGTCTTGCCCTAATCCACGACCGGTCTCGTACATAAATCCAAGCGCCAACTGGGCTCTGGCTTCACCTCCTGCAGCCAGTGGCCGCCATTCGCCAAGTGCCCCTGCGTAATCTTGCTTGGTAAAGGCGGCCAGCCCTTCCTCAAAACCTGCAAACACCGGGCTGGCGGCGGTGAATAGGTGGATGGCGACGAGGCATGCGGCGAGGCGGTGTTTCATGCAGGGGCTCCGGGAGGCAGAAGCCGTGAATTATCGCATCGGCGTATGACTATCGGCTAGTTCGGCGGCGATGCAAATCGACTTGGCGACTGGAGGCAGGATGCCGGCATCCGGGGCTGGGACATGCCGGTTGCTGTCAAAGTCCGAATTCCCCTCCCCGGGAAAGCTGACGCACGCTGGCGGGAAACATCCGTTCGGCGTTTGGTGACGGCCTGGAAGTCGCCTTTGCGCAGCGGCCCGAAGGAGCGGTCCACCTTTTGCAGAATGGCCAGTACGCCGGTTTCGGGGACAGCATCATCGAGCAGGGCGAGTTTGAGCGTGGCACGGGCGTCCCACAGCAGATCAACGTCCGTGGTTGCCATCAGTTCGGCATCAAACTGGACGCCAGCCACGGACTCATCGCCGTACATGGCATGGGCGCCAATCACGATCAGATTTTTGCCAAGCAGTCCGTAATCGTCGAGGGGTTTTCCTTTCGATGGGAAGTTTTAAATTTCGTGAAAGGAAATAGCAATTTTTTCAGATGGTTAGTTGTGTTTTTTGGTCTGGGTGAAGGGGGGGGGCGAATGCCGTGAATACCTTGAGCAGGGCGCCTGGCGATGTTCCTTGCTCATTTGAACAGACGCTTTCTTTGTGATCCTCGCTTTCATCGTTGGCGACAATGACATATCCTCATGGGCTTTGGGTATGACATGGGTGAGCGATCATGAAAGGGAAATGGGGCTTGGTGCTGCTGGCAGCAAGCAGCGTCGTGCAGGCGCAGAGTTTTCTGGGCGATTTGGGCGGTTCGACCACCCGAGAAAAAATGTTTCTCGCAGTTTACGATCTGCCTGACGCTAATATCGATACCGCCGTCGTCGAGCAGATTGCGCTCGATGCCATGCGCCTTTACGCCCGTAATGCCCGGGTTCAGCACGGCTTGCCGGCAGCGGCATTGCCGGCGTATCCGGCACAGATCAAGGTGGAACGCACCCCGGGTGGTGGCCAGAAAGCCAGTTGCGACGGCGAAGTGTTTTCGCTGGAGGGGCTGGATACCTCGATGTCCGGATATGGCGAGGGTACTTACCACCGCGCTTGTTTGTTTCCGTATGCCGGTGGCTATCGGCTGAATTATTTTGCTGCGCATTCCGCTCAGTCCGGGGCAGGGAATCAGAATCCCAATGTGCTGGCCGCCATGCTGGGCCGGGCGATGGCTAGTGCCGTCGGGATTGGCGACACCAGTAGCTTCGTGAACAAGATTTTTGGCCGAATCGAAGAAGGCTTGGGCAAGCAGTCCATGCCATATCGCTTGGTGCAGTTGCATCCAAAGACCCTGGAAGGCCGGGTCGTGGTGACCGATACGCTGGTGCGGCCGAGTGCGCCAGCGGTGGCCGCGCCGGCGGCCGTTCCGACTCCCGCTGTCATGCCTGCGGCGGTCGTGGTGCCGCAGAATATGCCGCCCGAACTGCGCGCGATGCAGCAAGCCTTGCAGCCCCGTTATGCAAATTCTGTAACTACGTCGGCGCCGGCCACGGCCAAGCCGGTCGACAGCAGCACTGCAGCCATTTCCGCACGCAAGGAGTTGCACGCCATGGGCTTGCAATATTTCAGTCAGGATCAATTTGTCGCGGCGGTTAAACGTGGAGATCAACTGGCCGTCAATTTGTTCGTTACTGCAGCAGGTGTTGACCTGAACGCGCCAAGCAACGGGGTGCGTCCTCTGGGACTTGCGGAGTCTGCAGGTCACTCGGCGGTGGCCGAAATGCTCCGTACTGCAGGGGCTAAGTAAGGATCGCGATTTCGAATTTGAAGGGGGGTCATGATGGGCAGCTTTTCTATTTCAATTTTCAACTGGATCGGGCTTCTGATCCCTATTGGCGTGATTTATGCGCTGTATCGCATCCTGAAAAAAGCGCCACCCCAGGTTATGTCGGTCGAGGAGAACACTGCAAACGCCTCTGTGGCGGCCATCCCTGCTGTGCCAGGTGGTGAGTACGGGGTAGACAAACTGCGCTGGATGGCATCTGCGGGCTATATCCTGGTGCTGCTCGATAGCTTTACTGCGCAGTTGCTTGATTTTTATCAGTTCTATTTCTTTGGCTGGCAGGTTTGTTTGCTGACTTTGTTGCCCTCGGTGATTTTTTACTTCATCAACAAGGCCCATCCGCTCACAGTAGTTCGCGGGCATTTGCAGCAGGCGGCGCGCTACTACGGCATCTATGTTGGTGTTTCGATTGTCAATGGGGTGCTGTTGTCCGGTATCGGCACCAACCTGAGCTTGCTGCTCATCGGCGTTGGGATCAGCATCGTGATGTTGGGCTTGTTGATCTGGCTGGGGGTACGCTGCGCGCAGGGCATCATCGCAGCATTCAAGCTTTCCTGATCCAGCGCAAGTGACCTGACCGGCGTAAAGGCGGATAATCGCGGTTTTCCGATTTCTGGCGGAGTTGACCGTGAGCCGACCCAAGAACGATACCTTCCTGCGTGCGCTGCTGAAGGAACCTACCGATTACACCCCGCTGTGGCTGATGCGTCAGGCCGGGCGTTATTTGCCGGAGTATTGCGAGACGCGCAAGCGCGCCGGCAATTTCCTGAACCTGTGCAAATCGCCCAGCATGGCCTGCGAGGTGACCTTGCAGCCGCTGGCGCGCTACGATCTGGATGCCGCCATTCTCTTTTCCGATATCCTGACGGTGCCGGATGCAATGGGTCTGGGCCTCTACTTCGCCGAGGGCGAAGGTCCCAAGTTCGAGCGCCCCTTGCGCGAGGAGTGGGCGATCAACAACCTGACGGCGCCCGATCCCTACGAACATCTCGGTTATGTGATGGATGCCGTCTCGGAAATCCGCCGCGCGCTGGACAACTCGGTGCCGCTGATCGGTTTCTCCGGCAGTCCTTATACCCTGGCCTGCTACATGATCGAAGGGCAGGGTTCCAGCGACTTCCGCCATATCAAGGGCATGATGTACAGCCGCCCGGATCTGCTGCACAAGATCCTGAACGTGACGGCCGATGCTGTAACGAAATACTTGAATGCCCAGATCGACTCCGGCGCGCAGGCGGTGATGATTTTTGATACCTGGGGCGGTTCGCTGTCCGCGGCGGCGTATCAGGAATTCTCGCTGGCTTACATGCAGCGCATCGTTGCCGGCCTGAAGAAGGAAAAGGACGGCCAGCGGATCCCCAGCATCGTGTTCACCAAGAACGGCGGCCTGTGGCTGGAGCAGATCGCAGCCATCGGTTGCGATGGTGTGGGGCTGGACTGGACGATCGACATCGGCGAAGCCCGCCGTCGCGTCGGCGACAAGGTGACCTTGCAGGGCAATATCGACCCGAACGTGTTGTTTGGCACGCCGGAAACGGTGGCTGCCGAAGCGAAAAAGGTGCTCGATAGCTTTGGCGCGGGCAACACCGGCCATGTCTTCAATCTGGGTCACGGCATCTCGCAATACACGCCGCCGGAAAACGTGTCGGTGCTGGTCGATACCGTCCATAGCCACAGCCGCTTATTACGTAAGTAAGTACTTCGCGTGCTGAAAGGGCTTGACTTATGCACAGTCAAGCCTACTTCAACAAAAAAATTTGTTCACCAGCGCTTGACTTGGCGTTAATAACTTAAGTCATTGAATATTAAGGAAATGATGGTTTGCATAATATTTCAGCAAACCGACAAAATCCTTACGGGACGGTGACTTAGCGTTTCTTTACCTCGTCGATCCACAAAGTTATCCACAGCTTTTGTGGACAAGTCCCAAGTCCGGCTGGCAAGGCCGGCTCAATCCTTTCACCGGATGGTTCATGCCCGTTATTCGCGTTGCGCTCGATCTGCCTCTGCATCGCTTGTTCGAATATCGGGCTGAGGCGGCGTCGACCGCCGATGTCGGTTTGCGCGTGCGGGTACCGTTCGGGCGCGGGGAGCGCATCGGGGTGATCGTGGCGGTGGCGGCGCAGGGGGAGTGGCCGGACGAACAACTTAAGGCTGCCAGCGAAATCCTGCGCGATCTTCCGCCTTTGCCGCCTGAGTTTTTCGGCTTGTGTGAATTTGCGAGCGCTTACTACCAGGCGCCTTTCGGAGAAGTGGTGCTACAGGCCTTGCCGGCCGGGGTGCGTCGTCTGGATCCACCGGCACGGCGGGCTGGCCGCCAGACCAAGGCCAAACCCGGTCCCTTGCCGCCTGCGCTGACGGCTGAACAAGCGAAGGCCATCGACGCGGTCACGGTCGACGGTGGTTATTCGGCGCAATTGCTGTTTGGGGTCACGGGCAGCGGCAAAACCGAGGTCTATCTGCGCCTGGTCGAGTGGGTGCTGGCCTTGGGGGCGCAGGTCCTGCTGCTGGTGCCGGAAATCAATCTGACGCCACAACTGGAGGCCCGCGTGCGGGGGCGTTTCCCGGAGCGCACGGTGGTGGCGCTGCATAGCGAACTGGCTGAAGCGGCCCGTGAGCGTCACTGGCGTGCGGCTTTTTCAGGGGAGGCGGACATTGTGCTGGGTACCCGCCTGGCCGTGTTCACCCCCATGCCCCGGCTGGGCATGATCATCATTGACGAGGAGCACGATGCCTCGTTCAAGCAGCAGGATGGCATGCGCTACTCGGCGCGCGATGTGGCGGTGGTGCGGGCTCGACAGGCGGCCATTCCCATCCTGCTCGGCTCGGCCACGCCCTCGCTGGAAAGTTGGGCGAATGCGCAGGGCGGACGTTATGGGCTGCAAACCCTGCGCGAGCGGGCCAATCCAGCGGCGACCTTGCCGGCGGTCAACGTCGTCGATACGCGAAAAATGGTGCTGCGCGAGGGGGTGAGTCCGCCGCTGGTCGAGGCCATTCGCCAGCGGCTGGCGCGGGAAGAGCAAAGCCTGGTTTTTCTCAACCGCCGCGGCTACGCGCCGGTGCTGGCGTGCCCGGCCTGCGGCTGGGTCTCGGGCTGCAAACGTTGCGCCGCCAATCTGGTGCTGCATCTGGCCGATCGACGTTTGCGCTGCCACCACTGTGGCTTCGAGAACGGCATTCCGCGGGCCTGCCCGACCTGCGGTAATCAGGACATTCATCCCTTTGGCCGCGGTACGCAGCGGGTGGAGGAATGGCTGCAGGGCGAGTTTCCGGACGCGCGCATCCTGCGGGTCGATCGTGATTCGGTCAAAAGCCGCACGCAGTGGGAGGCGGTGCTCACCCAAATCCATGCCGGCGAGGCAGACATTCTGGTCGGTACCCAGATGCTGGCCAAAGGGCATGATTTTCCCAAGCTGACCCTGGTCGGGGCATTGGGCGCGGACGCGGCGCTGTTTGCCGCCGACTGGCGGGCGCCTGAGCGCCTGTTCGCGCAGCTGATGCAGGTTGCCGGTCGGGCCGGTCGGGCCGAGTTGAAGGGCCAGGTGTTGATCCAGACCCAGTATCCGGATCACCCGCTGTTTGCCGCGCTCAAGGCCCACGATTACGAAGGCTTTGCCGCCGGTCAACTCAAGGAACGCGAACAGGCGGGATTCCCGCCCTATGCTTTCCAGGCCGTATTGCGCGCCGAGGCGCCCGACATGGCTGCCGCCATTGCCTTCCTGACGGCAGCGACGACCTTGCCCGTGGTGACTGAACACGAGCAGGTCATGCTCTACGACCCGATCCCGATGAAAATGGCGAGGCTGGCCAACCTGGAACGCGGCCAGTTGCTGGCCGAATCCGGCTCCCGGCCGGCTTTGCAAGCCTTTTTGCCACGCTGGCGCGAGGCCATTGCCCAACTCAAGGCGCCATCCAGGCTGCGCTGGCATATCGAGGTCGATCCGCTCGACTGCTGACCGGCACGGCCCTTGCAGTAGGGAGCTTCCCTGTTACGCAAGGAGCTCACCATGAAGATCGAAACCGCTGCGGTCAACCTGACCGCCAGCCACGAATCCAGCCGCAGTTACGAGGTCGAGTACGAAACCGAGATCGGCTTTCAGCAAGTGTTTCGGCAATTTGCCGAAGCACCGGCGTCGACCGCACAAACTCGCTTGCAGGCACGGGTCGAGCGCCTGCTCGAGTCGCTGCTGGCCACCATGCTGGCGGCAATGGACGGTCAAAGCTGCCGGGAAAAATCTGCCGCGCCGCTGCCGGCAGCGAGTGACCCAATCGATGATGCGGCCTCGGCCACGACCCCCACCGCGACCCGCAGCCTGGTGTGGCACACACGCCTGAGCGAAATCCGCTGTGAAAGCGAGTCGACCACCGTCTGTGCCAGCGGCACCGTGAAGACGGCAGACGGGCGCGAGATCGATTTCACGTCGCAGGTGGCGATGCAACGAGACTATCGCAGCGAAAAGGTGCTGGAAGAATCCGGCAACGTCGTGTTGCACGACCCATTGGTGCTGAACTTTGATGGCGCGGCCTGTGAATTGACCGACGCCCGTTTCAATTTCGATCTGGATTGCGACGGTCGGGCCGAATCGCTGCCGGGCCTGGGGGCCGCCAGCGGCTTTCTGGTTTTTGATCGCAATGGCAATGGCCGCGCCGACGATGGCAGTGAATTGTTTGGCGCGCGCAGCGGCGATGGCTTTGCCGAACTGGCTGCGCTCGACGGCGATGGCAATGGCTGGCTGGACGAGGGCGACACGGCCTTTGGCCAGCTTCGCCTGTGGCGCGGGGCGGGCTTCGGCTCGCTGGCCGAAGCCGGGGTCGGGGCGCTGTATCTGAGCGCGGTCGACGCGCCGTTTTCGCTCAAAACAGCAGACAACGACCTGCTCGGCCAAATCCGCTCTGCCGGCGTATACCTGATGGAAAACGGTCGCGCCGGCAGCTTGCAGCAGGTCGATCTGGCCGTGTCAGCGCCGGTAACCGGGCCGCAGCAACCAGAGCAGGGCCAGCAACTGGCAGCCTAAAAGGCCGATGAAGGTGGCGCGGTAGGCGGCGGCAGTGTCCCAGCCCGCCGTCTGCAAGCCATCCACCAAACCGCCCATGCCCCATTGCAGGCCAAAGGCCCCGGCAAAAATCCAGACGTTGAGGGCGGTATTGGCCCGTCCCGAGACGTGGGGTGAGAAGGCTTGCGCTACCAATGAATAGGCGATGTTGGACAAGGAGAAGCAGGCGGCCAGCACCGGCCACAGCCAGTCGCCAGCGAAAGCGGGTTGCCAGCAGATGACCGCAAAGGCGCCGATGGCCGTCGCCATCGCCAGCCGATAGAGGTGGATCAGCGGGATGCCCCAATGGACCAGTCGGGTGGCGAAAAAGCCCATGAACAGGAAGCCGCCAAGCATGGCCAGACTCATCCAGGTCAGGCGTGCCGCGATCTGGGCGGGTGCCAGCTGTTCGGCCACGGCCATCCAGCGCGACGCCCAGAGGCCTTGCACGGCCATGAAGCCGCCGGTCAGCCAGAAGCCCATGGGGGCAAAGCGCCAGAAATGGCTGCTGGCAAAAATGCTGCGCAAACCATCGAGCTGTTCGCGGAAGCCGCCCACCGCAGCCGGGGCCGGCTTATCCGGCACACTGCGCCAGAGGATGCCCGCGACGCCGACCGTGATCACGGCCAGTCCGAGCATGATTTCCCGCCAGCCGGCAAAACCCAGCGCAAACTCCAGCGGCTTGGCGGCGGCCAGCGCGCCTAGCCCCCCGGAGGCCATGACCCAGCCGGCCAGCGAGGCTTGGCGCTCGGCCGGAAACCATTGCGAAAACGCCTTGAAAGAGCCCATCAGGCAAGCCGATACGCCCAAACCGATCATCGCCCGACCAATCGCCAGTCCGCTCAAGCTGCCGGCGATGGCGAACACGGCGGCGCCGGCACCCGCGACCAGCAGTAGCGAAGCTTCCACCCGGCGCGGGCCGAAACGGTCGAGCAACATGCCCAACGGTAATTGGGCGGCGCCAAAGGCGAGAAAATACGTACTCGTCAGCAAGCCGAGCGCGTTGTCTTGCAGGCTCAGTTCGCCGGCCAGCACCGGGCCGATCACCGCATTGGCGGTGCGGTACAGGTAGGAGAGGAAATAGCCGGCGGCGAAGGGCAGAAAGAGCCGGGCCCAAAGTTGTGATGGCGTCAAGGTCGGGGTTTCACGTGGAACGGAGAGAGGGCGATTGTGCCATCAATTCCATAGCCAGGCGGCGCCGCGTACCCCCGAGGAATCCCCATGTTGCGGTGGCAGAAAACGGGTCAGCACGCGCTCCGAAAACACGTACGGTGCGCAAGCGGCCGGCAGATGGCGGTACAGGCGCGCCACCTGGGACATCCCGCCACCCAGCACAATCACCTCGGGGTCGAGTAGATTGATCACCCCGGCCAGCGCCCGGCCCAGACGGGATTCGTAACGCTGCAGGCTGGCTTCGCAGTGGGTGTCGCCCGCTTCGGCGCCCCGAACAATTTCTTGTGGTAAACGCCGTTGACCGGTGCACCGGGCATGGTCGGCACTCAGGCCTGGGCCAGAGAGAAAGGTTTCGATACAGCCGTGACGGCCGCAGTAACAGGCGGGCAAGGGCAGGTCGTTGGCTTGGGGCAGTGGCAGCGGATTGTGGCCCCACTCGCCGGCAATGGCATTGATGCCGACCAGTGGCTGGCCATCGATGATGATGCCGCCACCAACACCGGTGCCCAGAATCACGCCAAACACCACACGCGCCCCTTGGCCGGCACCGTCCACCGCTTCGGACAGGGCAAAGCAATTGGCATCGTTGGCGACGCGAATTTCCCGCTGCAACAGGGCGGCAAGATCGCTGCGCAAGGGCTGGCCGATCAGGCAGGTGGAATTGGCATTCTTGATGCGGCCTTCCGGTCCGGACTCGGCACCGGGAATGCCAATGCCGACGCTGCCGCGTCGACCCAGCTCGGATTCTGCCGCGAGCACCAGATCACGGATGCAACGCAGGGTTGCCGTGTAATCGCCCCGGGGCGTGGCTACCCGCCGGCGCAACAGAAAGTTGCCTTGGGCATCGAGCGCGGCGATTTCGATCTTGGTGCCGCCCAGGTCAATGCCGAGGCGCATCAGACGCGGACCGCAATGGCCTTGACGTTGCCCCAGGTGGTGGTTTGGGTGCGCAAGACGCTGGCGCCAGATTCGAGCAGCAGCAGAAAGACGTCGCGCTCGGAATACAGGCAGACCGGCGCCTTGATGCCGTATTTTTTGGCGATGCATTCGGTCAACGGCGCGAAACGCTCATAAATGGATTGTTCGCGACCCGCGTAATCGTCGCCCAGTTCGGAGTGCAGACCGAGGATGGAAAGAAACAGTTTGCCGCCAATGCGCAGTTGCTGCATCAGGCGGCGAATGGTCGGTTTGCTTTGCTGGTAGGGCTGAAAACACAGGCCGCGGCGCAGCACGATGATGTCGAAATGGCCGGGGCTGTCTCCGGTCGGTGGTTCCGGTACCGTGCAGGGCAGGAAACGGATGGTGTCCTTGAGCCCGGCGGCCAGAATGCGTCCCTCGATTTCCTGCTGCAGGGCCGGCGTATCGGCCACCGTCACCTGGGCGCCGAGGCGGGCGAAACGGAAGGCCAGATCGCAATGGCCGGCCGGCAGGACCAGCACCGAAACGCTGTGGTCAATGCGCTGGCGTTTGGCGCATTCCTCCAGCGCCAGCCGCTCGATTTCGTCATTGCCTGTCTCCCAGGGAATGGCGTTAGTATGTGCAGTCATGTTGTTGTCTCCCCCTCCGGCTCATTGTGCACGAAGGCCGCGCAGACTGACAACCCAACCTGTCCGGAGGCCGCCATGATTGTTCAATTCGACTCGACTGAAACCGCTGAAATCCTGATGTTTGCCGAAACGGCCAAGCTGCTGCTGGACATCATCGGCAAGGAAAGCACGGCGCGCGGCGTGATTACCCAGCCGGAAATGCGGGAAGCCGCGGCCCGCCTGCAGGCGGCGGTCGATGCTTCGCGCCAGGCGGCTGCGGCTGAACCTGAAGACGAGGACGCCGAGGCCAGGCCGAAGGAAGTCATCGTCGGCCTCTCGCAACGGGCCTGGCCCTTGATCGACATGTTGCAGCGGACGGCGCATAGCGGACCGGAGGCGCATGTGGTGTGGCGCGCGGCCAGCGATTTTTGAACGTTTAGCCCGGTTGACCGTCGGCGAAGTGTCGGGCGAGGCCATCGATGACTTCTGCCAGCAAACTTTCGAAGGTAGCGATTTCACTTTCCAGGCGCTCGCCTGCGTGCTCTCGCAGGCTCGCTTCCAGCTGTTGGGCGCCGGCTTGCAGTGCGCTGGCACCGATGGTGCCAGCCAGGCCTTTGATGTTGTGCGTGCGGCGTTCTGCCGTGGCGAGGTCGCCGCTGCTGACTGCCTGACGGATGGCCAGGCTTTCCTCACCAAAGCGTCCAAGAAAATCGCGCAGGATGCGTTCGTAGAGCGCCGCCTTGTTCATCACGCGCCGCATCCCTTCCCGGGTGTCGATGCCGGGTAGGTCGGGCAGTTCGGCAGGCGCTTCGGCGACGGTCGCCAGCGTGGTGGCAGATTCGCGCTGGGGAAACTGGCGCAGCAAAACGCGGCGCAAGGTGTCGGGGTCGATGGGCTTGCTGATGAAATCGTTCATGCCGGCGGCCAGGCAGCGCCCTTTTTCTTCGTCCAGTGCGTGCGCGGTCATCGCAATGATGGGCAGTTCCGGCAGGACGAGGCCGCTGCGCAGGCGGCGCGTGGCTTCCAGTCCATCCATCTCGGGCATTTGCACATCCATCAGGATCAGGTCGTAACGCAGGCCGTTGCGCGACATTTCTTCCAGCGCTTCCCGTCCGTTATCGACGGTCACCACATTGAGGCCCAGTTCGGTCAGCATTTCGCCGGCAACCAGTTGATTGGTGGGAATGTCCTCGACCAGCAGCACCCGCTTCCCGGCCAGCACGCCACCATCCGCCGCCTGTTCGGTTGTGCTGTCACCCTGCCCGGGGGCGGCGCCGAGATCGATTTCAAAACTGAAACTGCTGCCTTGCGCGGGCGTGCTGCGCACCAGAATCTCGCCCCCCATCAGCCGCACCAGGCGCTGGCAGATACTCAGGCCCAGGCCGCTGCCGCCATATTTGCGGGTGATCGAGCTATCGGCCTGGCTAAAGGCCTCAAACAGCTTGGCTTGCTGTTCGACGCTCATGCCGATGCCGGTGTCGCGGACCTCGATGCCGAGGCGCAACTGATCGCCCTCCCGCTTGAGGAGGCGGAAATACACATCGACGCGGCCGCTGGGGGTGAATTTGATGGCGTTGCCGATCAGGTTGATCAGGATTTGCGAGAGGCGCAGCAGATCGCCGCGCAAAACCGCGGGAATGGCCGGGTCGACCGCATAATCCAGCGCCAGCGATTTTTGCCGGGCCTGATCGAGGGCAATGGCATTGACGTTGGCGATCAACTGCGACAGCGGGAAATGTTCGCTTTCCAGCGAC